>JAZUJU010000034.1:0-32016 GCA_045642985.1 Bacteroidaceae bacterium
TTTGCAGATGCTGTAAGCGATACGCTGGACGGAAAGGAATTGAAGGTAAATCCGCAGGAGGCGCAGCGTACTTTGAATGTCTTCTTTTCAGAACTGGAACGGAAGCAGGCTGCGGCAGCTGCGGAAAAAGGCAGAGCCGCACGTGAGGAAGGCGAGAGATTTCTGAATGAGAATCAGAATAAACCGGGCGTACACCACACTGCTACCGGTCTTCAGTATATGGTTCTGACAGAAGGGTCCGGACGGAAGCCAAAGGCCACTGATACTGTTCGCTGCCACTATCATGGAACACTGATCGATGGTACTGTCTTCGATTCGTCATATCAGCGTGGTGAGCCTTGTGAATTCGGCCTGAATCAGGTAATCAAAGGTTGGACCGAGGGCGTTCAGCTTATGTCGGAAGGCTCCAAGTACCGTTTCTTCATCCCTTATAATCTGGCATACGGTGAGCAGGGTGCAGGTAGTGACATCCCTCCATACGCAGCATTGATATTCGACGTGGAGCTGATAAAGGTTATATAACCTGCTAACACAGATGGGTTTTGCGTTGCTTGTGCCCCAGGAAGGTACCATCAGTCACCTTTTCGTAATATCTTGACGAATTTCGGATAATATCCTTTTTTTTGGTTTACATTTGTAATAATTATCAATTGATGCACGAATATGAAGAAAAGCATTCAGGTGAAGCCGGCAAGTGGTAAACTGGGAGTCCTCAGCGTTGGACTCGGAGCAGTGGCAACGACTTTCATTACAGGAACACTGATGGCTCGCAAGGGTCTCGCCAATCCTGTTGGTTCTTTTGCACAGTTAGGCAGAATGCGTGTTGGTCGAGGAGATGCAAAAAGGTATCTCAATGTGGGTGATGTAGTTCCAATGACAGACTTGAACGATATCGTTTTCGGTGCATGGGATGTCTTTACCGACAACGCTTACGAGAGTGCGAAGTACTGCAAGGTTCTCAAATCAGAAGATATCGAGCCGGTTCGCGGCGAGTTGGAGGCAATCGTCCCGATGAAGGCCTGCTTTGATGTGAACTATGCGCAGAACCTGATGGATCCGGAATTCGGCCGTGTGCCTGAGCCGCTTTGGGCTATGCCGGAGGATACCCGTTGGAACTATGCCCAGAATCTGCGTGATGACATCCGCCGATTCAAGGAAGAGAACGGATGTGACCGTGTCATAGTCTTCTGGATAGCCAGTACCGAGGCCTATACTCCGCGCAACGAACAGATTCATGGTACCTTGTCCGGTTTCGAAGCAGCTCTTAAGGCAGATGACCGCAGGCATATATCTCCTAGTATGGTTTATGCGTATGCGGCCCTGATGGAGAACTGTCCGTTCATAATGGGCGCACCGAATGTCTGCGTTGATATTCCTGCTATGTTCGAACTGTCCAGAAAGAAAGGACTGCCTATTGTAGGTAAGGACTTCAAGAGCGGCCAGACCATGATGAAAACCGCAATGGCTCCTATCTTCGCCACACGTCTGCTTGGTGTGGATGGCTGGTTCTCGACCAACATACTCGGCAACCGTGACGGACAGGTCATTGAGCATCCTGACAATTTTGAGACCAAGCGTATAAGCAAGGCGTCGAGCATAGAATGGATACTTGACAGCCAGGAGCATCCGGAACTTTATTCCGACATATATCACAAGGTCAAGATCAACTATTATCCTCCGCGCGGCGACAGCAAGGAGAGTTGGGACAACATAGACATATTCGGCTGGATGAACTATCCGATGCAGATAAAGGTAAATTTCCTCTGTAGGGATTCTATCCTTGCCGCTCCGATTTGTCTGGATTTGACGCTTTTCACCGATCTGGCTCTGCGTGCCGGTCTGTCGGGAGTGCAGGAGTGGCTGTCGTTCTATGTCAAGAAGCCTATGACATATGACGGCGAACGTCCAGTTCATGACTTGTTCCAGCAGTTTGCGATGCTCAAGAACAAACTCCGCGAACTTGGCGGCTATGAGGCTGATCAGGAACTTGACTGATAAACCGGACTTGTTCTATGTCCAACCGTATTAACAGTTGACTGTCAGTATTTCGTTCAGGTCTGTCAGATAATTCGGGCTCCGGTGCTCTGATTTTACTCTCCATTGCTCCGTCTTGTCACCTTCAACGGCAAGACGGACTGATTTTACTCCGAATCTGTGATTGAGACTATCCACTGTTCTTGACAGTGACAGCCGTTCGGAACGGTTATGTACAGTATCGAACAGAGACTGCTGATATGCTCCATTACTGATATTTTCCAGAATCACTCCTGATTTCTTGTAGAATATACCGGGCCGGAACAGCTCATTTACAATTTCGAGCGCCGCGGCGGTAATTTCTATGGTGTCGGCAGTAGGAGTGTCGAACACTCTTACGGACATATTGCTGTACTGTGCCAGGTCATCGCGAAACGGATTGCTGCTTACAAAAACGGCGATACTGCCTGCCAGCGACCGTTGACTGCGCAGTGTGCTGGCGCAACTGGCGGCGAACGAAGCTACAGACGCTTTGAGTTGGTCTATTCCGGTTATCATCTGCCCGAAACTGCGGCTTGTAGTGATGCTCTGTCTGAACCGGTCGTCGCAGATATCTATGCAGGATTTGCCGTTAAGTTCCATCCATGTCTGCAGCCCTGGCTTGGTCAGGTTACGGTTAATCCAGCCAAAGTCCTTGTCCGCTAACTGAAGTGGACTGGAGATACCCAGACTCATCAGTCTGCTGCAGGTTCTGCGCCCGATTCCCCACACATCGGACAATTCCGTCAGAGCAAGGGCCTTCCGCCGTTTCTCGTCAGTATCAATCAGGCACACCGACTTGTATCCGCTGTACTTTTTGGCAAACCGACTGCCAATCTTTGCCAGTGTCTTGCTTGGGGCTACACCTACGCTGACAGGGATGTCGGTATATAGACGAATTTCCTCGGCTACATGGCGCAAGAGGTTCTCCATATTCATTTTGCCGTATCCGTTCAGGTCAGCGAAACTTTCGTCTATCGAATATTGGATGCAGTTTGATAAATTGTTTCTGATTATGCTGACCATACGCTTTGACATTGCCGAATATAGCATAAGGTTGCCGGAGAATATGCTTACCTTGTTTCTTTCGATGATGTCCCGCACTTTGAAATACGGGTCTCCACGCTTCAACCCGAGGGCTTTGGCCTCAGGAGTCAGGGCAACGATATTTCCATCGTTTGAACTGAGTACACAGACGGGCTTTCCATTCAATCCCGGATGGAAGACCTTCTCGACTGAGCAGAAGTAACTGTTCGCATCCAGAACTGCCCACATAATCTTATTCCCGCGGTTTGTGTATTATGTATGTGACCGTTCCCCAGATGCTGAAATCGTCATTGTCCGTGATACGCAGCCTGGGGTAATCCGGATTTGCCGGTACCAGCCATCCGCAGCCGTCCTCTTCAATAAACCTTTTCAGCGTGAATTCCCCATTCAGTTCGCACACGGCAATCTCTTTGGGCGAGGGGTTGCGCCTGCTTTTGTCAACTATCACTATGTCTCCGCTCTGTACGCCGGCATCTGTCATCGAGTTGCCGTTGACTCTGACAAGATACGATGACTCCGGATGCGGACACAGCAGTGACAGAACATTTATATCCTGCGCCCGTTCATCACTGTCCAGCGGTACAGGAAATCCAGCCACGACCTTGGCGTCGAAGAATGGCAGTCTCATCGGTCTGACTGCACCTGCAGGTACGGCATCCCCCGGAAAAGCGGGCGTTACATACTGCCTGTCCAGTGCTGCGGTCAGGCTATTTCTGATAAATTCCGTCCTGTTTTTCTGTTGTTTCAGCTGCTCGGCCAGTTCTCCGGGGCAGCGGAATGAGTAGATTCTGCTGTCCCCCTTAGGCCGTCCGGCACCGGGTCTCCGTCCTCCGTGATTGTTCCTGCTCTCCATCGTAGTCTGCTGTTCAGACTGCGAATATAACGAATATTGATTTATGTAATACGCTTATCAAGTTTATTTTTGCGGATTTTCGGCAAATAATGCTAACTTTGCCGTCAAATTGGTATGGAATGATTACTATTGAGCAACTTAAGGACGCTATTGACAGGACTGAGGCCCTGAAACGTTATTTGAATATAGACGCCAAACTGATTCAAGTGGAAGAGGAGCAGCTCCGCACTCAGGTTCCAGGTTTCTGGGATGACCCCAAGAAGGCTGAGGTGCAGATGAAGAAGGTCAAGTCGCTGCAGGGATGGATAGACGGTTACAAGGAGGTGAACGCCCTGACCGAAGAGGTTAAGATTGCGTTTGATTTCCTGAAGGAGGAGCTTGTGACCGAGCAGGAGGTTGACGAGGCATATGCCAAGGCGATGGCTGCAATAGAGGCTCTGGAGCTGAAGAATATGCTTCGCGAAGAGGCTGACCAGATGGATTGCGTGCTCAAGATCAATTCCGGCGCCGGCGGTACTGAGAGCCAGGACTGGGCCCAGATGCTGATGCGTATGTATATGCGCTGGGGTGAGGACAACAAATATAAGGTTACCATAGCCGACCTTCAGGAAGCGGATGATGCCGGCATCAAGTCAGTGACGATAGAGATAGAGGGTGCCTATGCCTACGGATATCTGAAGGGCGAGAACGGCGTGCACCGTCTGGTGCGCGTTTCGCCATACAACGCACAGGGCAAGCGAATGACGTCGTTCGCATCGGTTTTTGTAACCCCTCTGGTGGACGATACCATCGAGGTCTATGTGAATCCGGCCCTACTTACATGGGACACTTTCCGAAGTGGCGGCGCTGGCGGACAGAACGTCAATAAGGTCGAGTCCGGCGTGCGTCTGCGTTATCAGTTCAAGGATCCATATACCGGTGAGGAGGAGGAGATCCTGATAGAAAATACCGAGACCCGTGACCAGCCTAAGAACAAGGAACGCGCTATGCAGCATCTGCGTTCAATCCTTTATGACAAGGAACTTAAGCATCGCATGGCCGAGCAGGAGAAGATTGAGGCCGGCAAGAAGAAGATTGAATGGGGTTCGCAGATCAGAAGTTATGTGTTCGATGACCGTCGTGTCAAAGATCACAGAACAGGTTTTCAGACATCGGATGTTACCGGTGTCATGGATGGCAGGATTGACGGCTTCATCAAGGCCTATCTTATGAGCTGGTCGGGCGAGGAAAATGTATAAATCTAATACGATAGTATATGTCTTTTGAAATTGAACGCAAGTTCCTGGTGAATGGGAGAGATTATGTAAAGGCATCGTTTGACCATTACGACATTGTGCAGGGCTACATCGCTCATCAGAACGGTAATTCCGTGCGTATCCGCATTTCGGATAACGGTGCGTTTCTGACCATAAAGGGCCCGTCTGATGTAAAGGGAATCTCCCGCTATGAATGGAATCATCAGATTGATGTCGCTGAAGCCAGGGAACTGATACTGTTATGCGGCAGTACGCTGATTGAGAAAACACGTTATCTGGTGCATTCTGGACCTCATGTGTTCGAAGTGGATGAGTTTCATGGCGAGAATGAGGGACTTGTGGTTGCCGAGGTTGAACTGCATTCGGAGACCGAACCGTTTGAGACTCCGGATTTTATTGGGCAGGAGGTGACTGGAGACCGCAGATACTACAATGCCCGGCTCATTTCCCATCCATACTGTTCCTGGCAGACAGAAAGTGTCTGATGACAGGCCGCTGGGCACTCAGGCCGATTGCTGCAGCCAGTATTACTCCGGCAATATCCGCTACGAAATCGAACCAGTCACCCGAACGGTAGTCGGTCAGGTGTTCCTGCATTATTTCGAGCAGTCCGCCCAATAGTATTGGAGCAATAATCAGCCAGACAAGTATTCTTTTTGCAGACAGGACGCATCTGCCGTTGAGCAGATATTCAAACCAGAATACTGATGCCATTCCGGCATACATTATTCCGTGAACGATTTTGTCACTCAAGTTGAACTGTTCGGTTTTCAAATGCGATAAGTCGAACAGCGACAGGAAGATTACAGCTGCCGTGATGAGTATGCTCAGCGGATAGTACTTATGAGAAATGTGTACCATACTGGCACAAAATTAGTCTTTTATTATGTAAAACAGTATCTGATATGTGGAAGGACTTTTTCTATTTCAGCAAATCCGACCGTAAGGCCGTGACTTTTTTCATTGCAGTGATTATAGCAACTACACTGCTGAGATTCCTATTACGCAATCGCTGCAACAATGATGCTGACGGGGAACTTATTGTACAGACGGACACGATGACCTGGCAGGTCAGCCGTACTCCATCTTATAAAGAACGTTCTGACAGCGTATACCACTTTGTGAACAGAACTGCAGATGTCCGACGGAGTGGTACCGGACACAAGGACGGCAATTCCAGGCATCAATATGTGGAACATAAAGGCTTGAGCGATACTGTTCAGCATCGCGTTTTCCCGAAGCGTGACAAGTATCCATATGGCACTGTAATAGATTTGAATCTGGCTGACACGACTGAACTGAAGCGGGTACCGGGCATCGGCAGCTATTATGCCAGCCGCATTGTAGACTATCGGAACAGGCTTGGCGGTTATGTTGACCCGCAGCAGCTGGCCGACATAAGCGGCCTGCCGGACTCCGTGCGTAACTGGTTTATGGTAACGGACAGTTTTCAAGTCAGGCGTCTGATGGTGAATTCAGCTTCGATTTCTGAACTGAGGGCTCATCCCTACTTGAATTTCTACAAGGCACGCGAGATTGTCGAGTACCGCGAGCGAAACGGACGGATAAAGAATCCTGCCCAGCTGTCCTTCTTCGAGGAATTCAGCGGGCAGGATCTGGAACGGCTTGAGCCTTATCTATGTTTTGACTGATTATCTGACGATGGTCGCGCTGAGTATGATGATGTCATCAACAGGGCGGTCGTTGCGGTCTGTACGGGCCTTCTCTATCTTTTCAATGGTCTCCATACCTTCAACTACCTCACCGAAGACGGTGTACTGATTGTCAAGGAACGGGGCGCCACCTATGGTAGTGTATGTGCTGATCTGTTCCTGTGTGAACTTGAACGGACCCGTCTTGGATGTGATGCTGTCCAGCTGCTGGTTCAGTTCTTTCTCCAGTCGGGTGAGTCCTGCCTCGTCATTTTCACGCTGCATCCTGATTATTTCGTCACGACGTTCCGTGCAGAGGTTATTGAACAGGTTCTGGCGTTCCTGCTGGTTGAGCTGGCGTGCCATGTCGTGCAGTTCGCTTTCGCTGTATTTCTTGCCGGTGACAACATAGAACTGCGATGCCGAAGACCTGCGGTCGGGATTGACCTGGTCGGCCTGTCTCGCAGCGCTCAGGGCACCGCGCTTGTGATAATACTTCGGGAAAATGAATTCTGCAGGAAGAGTGTATCCAAGGTCGCCTGCGCCCAGACGTTCTCCCTTGGGAGCATTCTTTGATTCAGGATCGCCGCCCTGAATCATAAAGTTTCTGATGACGCGATGGAAGAGGAGACTGTCGTACATATTCTCCTGTACCAGTTTGATGAAATTGTTCCTGTGCTCGGGTGTTTCGTTGTAAAGCTTTACGCGGAAATCTCCAACATTGGTCTTGAACAGGACCTCGGTCTCGGCTTCACCACTGTTGCTGCCGTCTGCCGTCTTGGCTCCACATGAGCCGGTTAATGTTGCCATAATCAATAATAGTATGTAATATTTTCTCATTTTTTGATTTTTTGTGGATTTGTCTCTGCAAACTTATATAAAAGCCTCGTTTTTATGTAAGTTTGTGGAGAGAATCTATGATTATGGCAACTTCAAAAACCAAAACACAGCCCAAACTTACACTCGCAGAGATTCGCTCCGCGTTGGATAAAGTGGAGGAGCGTCGCGCATTGAAGGAAATTTCTGACGAGGAGCGTGCTGCGCTCGAGGAGGCATCAGTTACTTTGCGCGATGCCGAACGGACGGCAATTGCTGATATTGAAAACGGAATAGTTAAAGAATTCCGCAGCGATACTGAACTTGTCTCGCTTCAGGCCAAAAGGATCCGCGAGATGGTTAGCAGAATGAACAAGTTGCCAAAAGTTCTTGGTACCACAGAATCTGTAGTCAAGGACTGTATTAAGGTGCTGAAATCAATAGCTAAGCTTACTCTTGTGATGTGCTTTGTGCTGATAATGGCTTCGTGCGCCACGATGAGTAAGGTACAGACGGCCAAACTGAAGGCGTTGTTAGCTGTTTCGGACAGTATTGCAGCATCGCCCGAACTTATGTTTGAAAAGTTGGCTGACGTCAGACAGGAACGTGGGATAATGTATGCAATGTCGTTGGATGGTGCTGACAATCATTTGAGCGAATTGAATTCATTAGTGTCAGCGCATACGTCGGATATGAAGGCCGCCGCCAAATCCAATGTCTATGTTACGGTGCTTGACAGTTATGTCTCTGCGCTCAAGTCCCTTGCTGCGGACAGCCGTTGGAGCGCCGATGGCACCAAACTGCGCGGAATAGGCAGGAACGTCGATTCGCTGATCATTTCTTATAACAGGTTAGGCTGGAGCGATAAGATAGAACCTGGTCTGTCAAAACAGATCGGACGTACTTCGGGTTTTATATCTGACGAAATCTGCAAACGCATTCAGCACAGAAAACTCCGTCAGGTACTTGCAGCAGGCGACAGCATTGTTTCTGTCTGCTGTGATTCTCTTGTCGCACTTATGCAGCAGGGAGAAGTGGAGGAGCTCATAAGTAACGAGGAACTTGGATTGGAGTCAAACTACAGATCCTATCTGAATGCCCAGTCCAGACATAACTATTATGTGCCGTACGAGATGGACTGCCGCTATATCGATGTGAAAAACTCTCTCGCTGATGTGCGCGGCATTCAGAAAAAATGTATCAGTGCCTTGAAGGCCTTTAAAAAGGCACATCACAATCTGCTGGTAGAAATGGACGGGAACCGTTCGCTGAAGGAATTCTCAGATGAACTTCTGGAACTGGCCGACGAGGCTGCCGCTTTAAGGAAATATTTAAAAAATTGACAGGAAATGAAAATTCTGGTTACTGGAGGGGCCGGATACATTGGCTCGCATACACTGATTGAACTGTACAAGTCGGGAAATACTGCTGTAGTCGTTGACAATCTCTGCAACTCGTCGCAGGAGTCGCTGAGGCGTGTGCAGACTATCATCGGTGCGGAGATTCCGTTCTACAGGGTTGACATCCGTGATGCTAAGGGACTTGACAAGGTCCTTGACGCACATAGCGATATAGAGTGCTGTATTCACTTTGCCGGACTTAAGGCTGTTGGCGAGTCAGTGGCCAAACCCCTGGAATATTATGAGAACAATATAAACGGGACGCTGGTGCTGCTTGATGCGATGAGGCGTCACGGAATAAAGAATATAATATTCTCATCGTCAGCAACTGTATATGGCAATCCCGCTATAATTCCTATTACAGAGGAATGTCCTAAGGGTCAGTGCACGAATCCATACGGGCAGACCAAGAGTATGCTGGAACAGGTCCTGATGGATCTTCAGCTCGCCGACCCCGAGTGGAATGTGGTGCTGCTGCGCTATTTCAATCCGATAGGGGCGCATGAGAGCGGAATGATAGGTGAGAATCCGAACGGTATCCCTAATAATCTGATGCCGTATGTCACGCAGGTGGCAGTAGGCAAGCGCCCTGAGCTCGGGATTTTTGGAAACGATTATGACACGCCGGACGGAACGGGTGTACGCGACTATATTCATGTCGTCGATCTGGCCCGCGGACATGTCTGTGCCCTTAGTGCCATTGCCCGCAAATGCGGTCTTGCAGTCTACAATCTTGGAACTGGCAATGGTTATTCGGTACTTGACATAGTCAATACTTTCCAGAGGGTTAACGGTGTCAAGGTTCCGTACAGTATAAAACCGCGCCGTCCGGGCGATATTGCCACATGCTATTCCGATCCGTCCAAAGCCTTACGCGAACTTGGCTGGAAGGCTCAGTTCGGTATTGAGGAGATGTGCCGTGACTCATGGAACTGGCAGAAGCAGAACCCTGACGGTTACGGAAAGTAAGTTCAGGATTCCAACTGTCCGTGGACTATTTCATCAATTAGCGGGATTATCAGTTTGAGTACGGTGAATCGCCCGCCCATATAATCGATGATGAATTCGACACCTCCGGAAATATGATCCCCGGCCATTTCAAGATCGTGCAGCCTGCTGCAGTTCCTGAATGTTCCGCTTGCCGCAGTCTTTGAACAGGAATAGGGCACATAGGTATCTGTGGGACAGTGATAGAATTCAATGAAGATGTTGTTGCTCAGCGGTTTAGTGTGATTGACCACAGAATTGCTGTTCATCAGTTCCATAACTTTTATCACATCCTTATTGCCGCCGTAATCGGGTTTGAAGAAATCTTCGTTCAATACGTTTCTGATATATTTGCCGAGAACTTCATTCCATTGGCTCAGATAGCATTCGGTTAATATGTAATCCCGCCCGGAACTGAAGAATTCGTCAGTGTAGATGTTGTGCCTGTCGATGTCTGCATTATCGCCGTAAATAAGTCCTTCTATCGCGAATATTGTGTAGGCGAGGCGGTCGTTCGGCTCGTCGGGATTTTTCATGAAATCACTCATTGAGTATGGACCGGCACCGGCTCTGACCATTGATATTCTGTCAGCAAGACCTCTTTCCTCAAGCTCGAAAAGTGTGGCCATTGTAGCCTGACCACCCTGCGAATAGCCTAACAGCCTGATACTGTCGGCTGTACACTCCATATTGCTGTACTCGTCCAGAAACTGACGGGATGCGGAAATCATGTCTGCGCAGGCCGTACCGGTAGTCTTGAGATGCATATATGTATGCTTGAGGTCGTCAGTCCTGCTGATTCCATAACCGAGATAATCGGCCATCACAACTACTTCGTCTGCGAAAACCGGGAAAGCCTCTATAGGAAAAGCCTGATCGCTGGGACTGTTATTGATGTCAATTGTACCATGCTGGATGCTCAGTATGTGATTGTAACTCTCCTTGGCTGTCGGATAAATGATTACGCCCGACGCATCGACGAGATTGCCGTCAGGACCTGTAGTTTTGTAGTCGATTACGGTCAACTGGACATCGCATGTGAGCAGTTTAAGATACATTGCAAATTCCGGTGGCAGCAGTGGAACAGCCTCACTAACCATCGCCGCCAGATTGTCTGTCGTTATCATTTGTGATTTCAGAACTTTGACAAAATCGCCAGCCTGAGGTTCTTCGGGTGGGTAATCACCATTTTCGCTTCTATCACATGATATCGTTAAAAGAATAGCGGTCAGCAGAAATAAGCAGGAGCTAATCTTTTTCATCTTTATTTTCATTTTTGACATTTACTGCAGTCTTGACTTTTTTCCCTTTCCTTTCCCATTCAGCCTTTCGCTTCAGGTACTCTTCGTAATGTTTTTCCAGATAATTGTCGGCCATAATTACAATGTGTCAAGCAATTCCCTTACACTTTTCTTAAGTCCCGGATGTATTGCGTCTGGCGCAATCTCGGCAAGCGGTTCCAGCACGAAACGGCGCAGATGCATAAGCGGGTGGGGCAACTGGAGTCGTCCGTCCCGAATCATTCTGTCATTGTACAGCAGCAGGTCGATGTCTATGCAGCGGTCGCTGTAGTGCCCGCCGTCAGTTTTCTTACGGCGCCCGAGCTCCCGTTCAATAGCCTGTGTCTCGGTCAGGATATCAATGGGCTCCATATCGGTTTCGACGGCAATGACCTGGTTCAGAAACGGATTGTCGGAGACGAACCCCCAGGGCTCTGTCTCGATTATTCCCGATTTTTCAGTTACCTTTCCGATCCGTTCACCGATGAGCCGTACGGCTGCTGACAAATTGGCGCGACGGTCTCCAAGATTGCTTCCAAGCGACAGATAGAGCATTCGGAATCAGTCGATGATAAGCATTGCATCGCCGTAGCAACCGAAGCGGTAATCCTCCTTCAGAGCGATGCCGTAAGCTTTCATAATAAGGTCATAGCCACCGAATGCACAGGTCTGCATCAGTTGGGTGGTGTACGGAAGCTGGAAGTTGCTTACCAGGCTGTCTGCCACGCTGAAGTCGTATGGCGGGAAGATGAACTTGTTGGTCCAACCTTCGAACGGGGTGATAAGCCTGTTGGTGCCGACTACTGTTTCAAGTGTGCGGAGTACGGAGTTGCCTATGGAGCAGATTTTGTGTCCGCTGAGTTTGCATTTGTTTACAGCCTCGCAGCATTCTTCGGTGACGAACATCTGTTCCGACTCCATCTTGTGCTTGGTGAGGTCCTCCACGTCGATGTCGCGGAAATTGCCGAGACCGCAGTGCATTGTGATGAATGCGCGGTCAACACCCTTTATCTCCATACGTTTCAGAAGTTCGCGGCTGAAATGCAGTCCTGATGTAGGAGCTGTGACGGCGCCCTCCTGCTTGGCATAGATGGTCTGGAAACGGTCATTGTCCTCGGGTTCAACCTTACGCTTGATGTATGTCGGCAGCGGAGCCTCTCCCAAGGCATAGAGCGCCTTCTTGAACTCGTCGTGCGGACCGTCATAGAGGAAACGCAGCACACGTCCTCTCGATGTAGTGTTGTCTATGACTTCAGCTACCATAGAATTGTCTTCGCCGAAGTACAGCTTGTTGCCGATTCTGATTTTGCGGGCAGGGTCGACCTGAACATCCCACAGAAGGTTTTCCTCTTTAAGTTCTCTGAGCAGGAAGACCTCTATCTGAGCTCCGGTCTTCTCCTTATTGCCATAGAGACGTGCAGGAAACACCATGGTGTCATTGAATACGAACAGGTCCTTGTCGTCGAAATACTCAAGAATTTCCTTGAAAAGCCGATGCTCTATTTCGCCGCTCTTCTTGTGAACGACCATCAGTTTTGATTCGTCACGATGTTCCTCTGGGTAGAGGGCAATCTTATCCTCCGGCAGTTTGAATTTGAATTGTGACAGTTTCATATCGTATGTTTATTAATTGTTTTCAGTGATTGTAATTTCTTGTTTGTCAAGCCATTGCGCAAACTCCGCAGGATTCAGGCACTCTTCGGCACGGAAATCGCCCACGCGTGTCCGTCGCAGTGCGGTCAGATGCCCGCCGCTGTGAAGAGCCACACCTATGTCGCGGGCCAGTGCTCTGATGTAGGTCCCCTTGCTGCAGACCACTCTGATGGTGATATCCGGCAGACTGCAGTCCAGCAGCTCGATTTCATCAATCTGAAGAATTTTCGGCTTGAGTTCTACCTCTTCGCCTTTGCGTGCGAACTTGTATGCCCTTCTGCCATCTACCTTGCAAGCGGAGAATGTAGGCGGAATCTGTTCTATTGTTCCCTTGAATTGCTGCAGCGTTTCCTCGACCATCTGCCGGGTGATGTGCTCCGTCGGATATGTGGCGTCTATCGGTTTCTCCAGGTCGAACGAAGGAGTTGTGGCTCCAAGTCTGATTGTTGCTATGTACTCCTTGGTGTTGTACTGGAATTCCACAATACGTTTGGTTGCCCGTCCGGTACAGATTATCAGAACCCCGGTGGCAAGGGGGTCGAGTGTTCCTGCATGACCAACCTTGAGCTTTCTGACTCCAAGCTTGCGGCACAGCTGCCATCTGATACGGCCGACCACGTCGAACGATGTACATCCGTACGGTTTGTCGAAACAGAGAACCTCACCTGCCTGGAAATCCATAGTTCGGTCAGTTATTGAAGTATGAGGGTAAGAGTTCCTGCCAGGGCGCAGTACGCAGCGAACCAGATGAGCTTGCCTTTGCGAACAATTGATACCATCCATTTGCATGCGGCGCATCCTGCCAGAAATGCAGCGACAAAGCCAATCAGCAGCACAAATGCGGATGTATCGCCGGTCGCTGCGGCGCTTTCGGAACCGATCAGGTCCTTTGCATCAAGCAACGCTTCGCCAAGCACTGGCGGAATAACCATCAGAAATGAGAACTGAGCAAGCTTCTCTTTCCTGTTGCCGAGCAGAAGCCCGGTAGCGATGGTTGAGCCTGAACGGGACAGACCGGGGAGTACAGCAATAGCCTGGGCGCATCCGATCCAGAATGCATGCCAGCCGCTGATGTTCTCACGCTGCCTCGGTTTGGCGAAATAGGAAAATGCCAGCAGCAGTGCGGTTACGAGCAGCATACAGCCTACTATTGTCAGTCCTGATCCGAATATTTCCTCAATAGTGTCCTTGAAGAAAAGTCCGACAATGCCGACAGGAATCATTGAGATCAATATGTTTACGGCATATCTGGTACCTTCGTTCAGTCCGCTGTAACTTTTCCAGGACTGTCTTGCAAACAGGTCTTTAAGTATCCATACTATCTCTTTCCAGAAAATGACGAGTGTGCTGAGTACCGTGGCGATATGCACGAGTACCGTAAAGGTCAGATTCTGTTCCGGATTAATGCCGAACAGTGCGGAGGCAATCGTCAGATGTCCGCTGCTGCTTATTGGAAGATATTCGGTGAGACCCTGCAGCAGTCCCATCAGCAGAGATTCAATCCAGCTCATTCTTCAGTTCTGTTTTCACTCTTGGGTTTGATTATTATGGCGGCTATCATCATAATGAATCCGATGAAACTGATGATAGGGGCGACCTTGGTGCGGCGCACGCTGAAAATGTCCGCTTCGAACACGTCGTTGGTGCAGTTGGGACCGGCCATAAGAATAAAGCCGAGGACTATCAGCGCCACGCTGATTCCGATAAGAATGTAGTTTCTTTTACTGAATGCGAATTTGTTCTTGTCCATATGATTGTCTGTTATTTGTCAGATGTAGTAAAGCTCGCCTGATTTCATGCGGAGGAACCTGTTGACCGAGAACAGTGCGCAGAGGGCGGTGATGGTAAGACCGGCTACGATGATTACAGCGAAAGCAGGCAGCAGCATGCTCTTGTCCAGCAGAGTTGCTATGCCCGGTTCGTACTTCGCGCACAGTATTATGATTCCCCAGATGCCGAGGCAGGCCAGCAGTGATGCCAGAGCTCCGATGCGCAGATTCTTGCGTATGAAAGGTTTGCGTATGAAAGACCATTTTGCACCGACCAGCTTCATGGAATAGAGTATGAAACGCAGCGAGTAGATTGTCAGTTTGATGGTGTTGTTAATCAAGGTAACAGATATGAGAGCGAGCAGCAGTGTCAGCACGATGAGCGCAACGGATACCTTGCGGATATTGTCATTGACGGAATCCAGCAGCTCGCGTTCGTAATTCACTTCTTTTATCTGTGACATCTCCTGGAGCATAGGTACATATTTGCC
Source organism: Bacteroidaceae bacterium (assembly GCA_045642985.1). Classification (GTDB taxonomy): domain Bacteria; phylum Bacteroidota; class Bacteroidia; order Bacteroidales; family Bacteroidaceae; genus Colenecus. The sequence continues at coordinate 15,218 of JAZUJU010000034.1, forward strand.
CAGACTGTCGCGGTTGGCGTATTCTGCTTTGAGCTTCAGACTCAGCGAAGCATAGAACGGATTGTACTGCAGGAACTCGGACGGATCGACCCCCATCTCCGCACTCATTTCATCAAGTGCGTCCTCCTTGGAAATGTAAGTACATTCTCTGGTGTAGTCAGCCTTTGCGAGACGGTTCTGAAGATGCGTGATCTCGTTCTGACCGAGGCCGTCGTCGAGTACAAGTTCCAGTGTCATCTCTTCGCGAAGTTCTGATGACAGTTTGCCCGCGGAAAGAAGCAGTAGGGTGATGATTCCTATCAGAATCAGTACGAGCGCCGTGCTGATCGATGCCGTAAAGAACGGAAGTCCGTATCTCTTTCTCTTTCTGACTTTGGCGTTATCCATTGCTTTCGTTTAGTTTTTTTCGGAAAATATATACTATGGAGCTGCTTTTGTCGCGTTTCCATATTGTCTTGAACCAGTAATGAAGGCCTACGAAGAATCCTTTCAGCACAGCAAAATGGCTGCCGCGATACTTTTCTGACAGCAGTGAAATGTAGAAAACGTCGAATGGCATTCTCTTGTGGTACATCAGAATGAATTTGTGACGCAGGCAGAATGACATGAGCGATGAGGGGTTGAAGTGCCAGCGGTGACGCGGTACGTCCCAGGCGGCCCATTCCCTGCCGTAGTGCAGGGCATCGTACGATTCTGTGTTGGGGCAGGCAATCAGCAGAACTCCGTTTGGCTTGAGCAGAGAATATATCTTGTCAATGAGGACTCCGGGATTGCTTTCGTGTTCGAAAGTGTGCCATAGCGTCACGGCATCGTATGAGCCGTGCGGGAGGCTGTCAATCTCGGTAAGTTCCATCATCCGGTGGTGAAAAAGCTCGAGAGAGAGGACGCGGTGTTCGTGATACTCTTCGAGCGAGGTGACATGCCAGCCGATGTTTTCCATCCTGCTTGAGAAGTATCCGCTTTTCGCCCCGTAATTCAGCAGACGCCCTTCCTTCAGTCTGGTCTGGTCAAGAATGAGTCTGACCCTGCGCCGGATGGAAATGAAGCGCATATAATAGTACACCTTGTCCAGAAGGCGTTTCGGATTATCAGCTCTGGTCAGTTCCTGATTCAGTTTGCTGTAATTCTCCTTGTGTTCCTCGAGAGGTGTTCCGTCAGTGAATATGATGCCGCAGGACTTGCATTGGACAAGCTCGTAAGTCTCATTGCTGACTGCATGGTCTTTGCAGTCAGCAAAGTGACAGGTATAGGTGCTGCCGCATAACGGACAGATACTGGTTTGACTCTTTCTGGACATCACCCTGTGTATGCTTACATTACTGACATACTCAATCTGCAAAATTAACACATCGGGATACCCCTTGTCAAGTGATTTCTCAAAAATGTTTATGAATACAGCTCTTTTTTCAGGTATAATTGCCGCATTGCTACTATTTATTTATGTCAATGGTGTAGATTGTATTCAATTCTTGTGTAATTTTGCACTGATTTCAAGAATAAATATACAGTTTACATACACAATGAAAAATCGAAACGACAGACAGGAGGCTGTGTGCCGCATAATTGCGGAAACTGATATAAAAAATCAGGAACAGCTTATGAATTGCCTGGCCGAGAAGGGATTTGCGGTCACTCAGGCAACTCTGTCCCGTGACTTGAAACAGCTGAAGATATCCAAGGTTGCAAATACATATGGGGAGTATGTCTATGTTCTGCATAATCAGGAAAAGGTAAGGCAGAGTCATAATAATGGCAGAGTGGAGAATCAGCCCAGACGCGGATTCGAATCAATCACATTCTCCGGTAATCTGGCCGTGATAAAGACAAAGCCGGGGTATGCAGCCAGTCTTGCCTTTGACATTGACAGCAATCATATTCCAAATGTTTTAGGTACCATTGCCGGAGACGATACACTTCTGATGATTCTGGCTGAAGATGCCTCTGCACAGGAAATAAAAAGAAAACTTGAACCTATATTGACAACGTTGTAAATGTTGCTCACAGAAATGGAAAACGAAGATGAAATAGTGGTAATGGTGGCCGATGAGTCGCACGAGAAGTATGTTGACACTATTTTGAACACCATCGCCGATGCCGCCAAGGTACGCGGTACCGGAATTGCGAAACGAACCAATGAATACCTTACAGCTAAAATTCGTGAGGCGAAGGCGGTAATTGCACTGAAAGGAGATGTATTTGCCGGTTTCAGCTATATCGAAACCTGGGAGGACAAGAAATATGTGACCACATCCGGTCTTATTGTGCATCCTGATTTCAGGGGGCTCGGCATTTCAAAGCGTATCAAGGACCTGACCTTTTCGCTGGCCCGTACCAGATGGCCCAAGGCCAAGATATTTTCTCTTACCAGCGGTGCAGCAGTGATGGCGATGAATACTAAACTGGGATACAAGCCGGTGACATTTGCCGACCTGACAGACGATGAAGCCTTCTGGCACGGATGTGAGGGATGCGTGAATGTGGATGTCCTTAAGCGTACAGGCCGCAAATACTGTATCTGTACGGCAATGCTTTACGATCCGGAGGCGCATCTGCCGGCCAAGATACCTGCAGAAGTTCTGGAACGCATTCACAGACTCGATAATAAATAAGTACATATGGAAAAGAAAAAGAAAGTGGTAGTTGCCTTCTCCGGCGGTCTTGATACCAGCTACAATGTGATGTATCTGACTCGTGAGATGGGCTACGAAGTATATGCCGCCTGTGCCAATACTGGTGGATTCAGCGCTGAACAGCTCAAGACCAACGAGGAGAACGCATACAAACTCGGTGCTGTCAAGTATGTGACGCTCGATGTCACGAAGGAATACTATGACAAGTCCCTGCGTTTCATGGTTTACGGAAATGTCCTCCGCAATAACTGCTATCCTATTTCGGTATCATCCGAGCGTATTTTTCAGGCTCTTGCCATCGCCCGTTATGCAAACGAGATTGGCGCCGATGCCATTGCTCACGGGTCTACCGGAGCCGGCAATGACCAGATCCGTTTTGATATGACTTTTTTGGTCAAGGCTCCCGGCGTTGAAATCATCACGCTTACACGTGACCGCAACCTGAGTCGGAAGGAGGAGATAGACTATCTCAATGCCAACGGTTTCAGCGCCGATTTTGCAAAACTGAAATATTCGTACAATGTGGGAATATGGGGCACTTCAATCTGTGGCGGCGAGATTCTGGACAGCACACAGGGACTGCCCGAGAGCGCTTATCTGAAACATCCCACAAAGGAGGGTTCGGAGATTCTCAGTCTGGGCTTCGAGAAAGGAGAGCTGGTCAGCGTGAACGGTACGAGATACGATGACCGCATAAAGGCCATTCAGGCTGTAGAGAAAATAGGTGCTGCATACGCTATTGGCCGTGACTGCCATGTAGGCGATACTATCATAGGTATCAAGGGTCGTGTCGGTTTTGAGGCTGCGGCTCCGATGCTGATTATCGGTGCGCACCGTTTCCTGGAAAAGTACACTTTGTCCAAGTGGCAGCAGTACTGGAAGGATCAGGTCAGCAACTGGTATGGAATGTTTCTGCATGAGAGTCAGTATCTTGAGCCTGTGATGCCTGATATCGAGGCGATGCTGGAAAGCAGTCAGCGCAATGTAAACGGAACAGTCACTTTGGAACTGCGTCCTTACAGTTTCCAGACCGTCGGCTGTGATACTCCGGACGACCTTGTACACAATAAGCTTGGCGAATATGGTGAGGGTGCAAAGGCTTGGACCGCCGATGATGCCAAGGGTTTCATCAAGATTACCTCTACCCCGTTACGGGCATACTATAGTGTTCACCCTGACGAAGAAAGATAACTTTTAAACAATTAACATTATGGCAACTGATAAAAAACTTTACCGTTCGATGGCTGACAAGAAACTCTGCGGCGTATGCGGAGGTCTGGCTGAGTATCTGGATATGGATTCTACTCTGATGCGCGTAATATTCATATTGCTGGCATTTTTAGGCGGCATCGCTCTGATTGGCTATCTGATTCTGGCGCTGATAATTCCAGTCAAGCAATGATAAGAGTAGGAATAGTAGGCGGGGCCGGATATACGGCGGGAGAACTTATACGTATTCTTCTGGGACATCCCGATGCGGAAATCGTATTTGTGAACAGTACCAGCAATGCCGGCAACAGACTGAGTTCCGTCCATGAGGGACTGATTGGCGAGACAGACATGACTTTCACCAATCAGCTGCCTTTTGATCAGATAGATGTTCTGTTCTTCTGTACGGCGCACGGTGATACCCGCAAGTTTCTCGAAGAGCACACGCTTCCGGAAAATCTGAAGGTGATTGATCTGTCGCAGGACTTCCGTCTTGCAGCCGAAGATAACAAGTTCATATACGGCCTGCCGGAACTTAACCGCCGGGCCATCTGTCACAGCCAGTATGTGGCCAATCCAGGTTGCTTCGCCACTGCAATACAGTTGGCTCTGCTGCCGCTTGCCCGCAACCTGATGCTGAATGACGACATATATGTGAACGCCATAACCGGATCGACTGGGGCAGGTGTCAAGCCGCAGGCAACGACACATTTCAGCTGGAGAACGGACAACATCTCGGTTTACAAACCTTTCGTGCACCAGCATCTGGCCGAAATAAGACAGTCTCTCAAGCAGCTGCAGAGCAGTTTCAATTCTGAGATTTTCTTTGTGCCGTATCGCGGAGATTTTGCACGTGGCATTTTCTGTTCGGTGATGATACGAAATAATGTTGATCTGGAGGAACTGTACAGGCTCTACCGCTCCTACTATGAAGCCGATTCGTTCGTTCATGTGGTAGAAGAGGCTATTGACCTGAAGCAGGTGGTCAATACAAACAAGTGTCTGGTGCATCTTGACAGGTATCAGGACAGACTGCTTGTGACAACGTGCATCGACAATCTGGTCAAAGGCGCTTCGGGTACTGCCGTACACAATATGAATCTCCTGTTTAATCTTAAGGAGACTGTGGGCTTGAAGTTGAAGCCAAGCGGATTCTGATGACTGATATGGAGGAGATTCATAATCATCTTTTTAGTTCGACCATGTCGAACGCGCTTCGCTTGGCTCCCTCCGGTCGCGCCTTCGGCTTGGTAATTTTTTAATGTTGAAGACTGTGGGCTTGAAGTTGAAGCCTAGCGGATTCTTTTTTTTCTCAATTGGCAATGAAACTGTTCGAGGTATATAGTCTGTTCCCGGTAAGCATCGTAAAGGGACAGGGTTGTAAAGTGTGGGATGAGAATGGTCAGGAGTATCTTGACCTATACGGGGGACATGCCGTTATCAGTATCGGTCATGCACATCCGCATTATGTTGAAGCTGTCAGCCGTCAGGTGGCAACTTTGGGATTCTATTCCAATTCGGTGGTGAACAGACTGCAGCAGCAGTTTGCGGAGCGCATCGGCAGGATTTCGGGTTATGACGACTACAGCCTGTTTATGATCAATTCAGGTGCTGAGGCCAATGAGAATGCCTTGAAACTGGCTTCTTTCCACACCGGGCGTAGCCGTGTCCTGTCATTCCGCAAGGCTTTTCACGGACGCACCTCGTTGGCTGTCGAAGTTACCGACAATCCCAAAATAATCGCTCCTATCAATTCAAACGGACATGTAACCTATCTGCCGTGGAATGATTCTGAAGCTGCGGTTGCCGAACTGTCCAAGGGCGATGTGGCTGCGGTCATCATCGAGGGAATTCAGGGCGTCGGAGGAATTCAGGTGCCGGACGTACAGTTTATGCAGACACTTCGCCAAGCTTGTACCGATAACGGAACAGTTCTGATTCTCGACGAGATACAGTGCGGTTATGGTCGTAGCGGAAAGTTCTTTGCACACCAGCATTTCGGTATTCGTCCTGATCTGATTACTTGTGCAAAGGGTATTGCAAACGGGCTGCCGTGCGGAGCATTGCTGATCAGCCCGATGTTCGTACCGGTAATCGGTCAGTTGGGCACGACTTTCGGCGGCAATCATCTGGCTTGTGCTGCCGCCACCGCCGTCATCGATGTTATGGAACAGGAACATCTGATAGAGAATGCCGCTTCGGTCGGTTCATATCTGCTGAATGGGCTTCGAAGCATCAAAGGCCCGAAGGAAGTTCGCGGCATAGGACTGATGATAGGCATTGAGTTTGAGCAGCCCATCAGAGAGTTGCGTCAGCGTCTGTTATTCGAAGAGCATATCTTTACCGGTGTCAGCGGTACAAACACCATACGTCTTCTGCCGCCTCTCTGCGTCACAAAAGAAGACGCGGATCGTTTCCTGAACAGCCTAGACAAACTGTTGGGCTGAATCAATCCGTAACGCTCAGATGATGTTCTGGCGCTTGAGTTCGTCGACGGTCAGTGCCAGTTCATCATACCAGGCCTGACCGAAACGGCGTATCAGCGGTTCTTTCAGATACTTATAGATTGGGACTCCCTCTTTTTCTCCCTTGATGACAGCTGCGCGGCAGACATCCCATCGGTCGTAGTTCAGTCCCCATCCGTTGCCGATCCTCTTTACTCGGATAGGGTAGAGATGACATGATACCGGCTTCTTGAATTTGCAGAGTCCGGTGCGGAAAGCCTTCTCGATGGCGCAGTAGCAGCAGCCGTCCTCACCGTAACAGGTAAAGACACAGTCTTTTCCGTTTACTATTGAGGTGACAAGTTCCCCTTCGGGATCGCTGTATGCTACGCCCTGCCTGTTGATGACTTTCCGGGCTTCGACTGACAGGTCATTCCAAATTACGGGTAGCAGTTCCTCAATTGTGGCAATCTCTTCGGGAGTGACTGGAGCTCCGGCATCGCCTTCTATACAGCACGCTCCTTTGCAGCAGTTCAAATCACAGCTGAAACATTTCGTCAGCAGGTCAAATGAGACCAGAACATCCTGAATCTGTAACATGATATCCTAATCGTTTCTTTTTGTCAGCGGCACGAATACCGGCATTACGAATACCAGTGCAAAGATAGAGAAAATCATTCCACCGATTATTCCTATGGCAAAGGAATACCAGAAGAAACTGTTGGCCTTCCCATCGAAGAGGAATGGAACGAGACCGAGAATGGTGGATATGATAGTAAGCAGTGTCGGAATAATCTTTCGGTTGTAGGCTTTGACCCAATAGTGGACATTCAATTGCAGTGTCGCCTTTTGTCTGCGATAACGGCAGTCAGTAACTGTATTGTACTCACTCATCAGGTAGATGTTGGCATTGACCACGATACCGCAGAGCATTATCATTGCGGCCAGTCCACCGATATCGAAGCTTACCTTGCACAGTGGGAAGGTAAGGAACAGCCCGATGAATCCCAACGGAATCATAACGATTATGGCGATGGGTTTCTTGAGTGACTCGAACAGTATAGCGCATATCATGAATATGATGAGCGGAATGATGACGAATAGCAGCAGGGCTTCGAGAGACTGTTCTCTGTAACCCCACAATCTGTCGTCATTGCTGATGTGGAAACCAAGCGGCAGAATCTTATCGAAAGACTTGGTCAGCTTCTCCGTCATGTTGTTTGCTAGTTCGTACGAGCCGACAAAGTTATAGCCGACGGAAACGACATACTCCTGATTCGTACGGCTGATTTCAACGCCAGTACGGCGTTTGGTTATGGAACCGATGTCGGTGAGCTTTATCTTGGTGCTGTCAATGTCTATCAGATCATTGTTGATATGCCACAGATCATAGTAGTCCTTCTGTCCGGAAACCAGTTCTACTCTGACATTCTTCTCTCCGTCGAAAATACTGCCAATAGCATTATCGTATAACTGGTCGGTCAGATAACTGAAGTACTGTCTGACGTTGAGTCCCTGCTGGACTATCCTGCGCTGGTCCATTTTCAGATAGAATTCGGTAGCTGGCATTCCGCCCCACGAACCAGCGATATCTGCAGCCGTGACGCGTTTCTTTGACAGCAGACTGTCGCGCATCTGTTCGGCATAGCGGTACAGAATGTCATAGTTGTATCCGTATAGCGATATGGTATGGTCCCACGAATTATGGTAAACGCTGTTACTCAGTGAATTGTCATCCTGGTCAAGAGCGCTGACATACCAGGTCGCTCCGCCATAGCCCATCGCCTTAGACCAAAGTTGCTGCTTGATGTTATATGGTTCGCGTGTAGCACTGCTCTCCTTGTCGAAAGTGATGGATATGTTTGCGCTGTTTCCGTTGACACTGGTCTGGAACAGTTCAATTGACTTGAACTGACTGAGCCATTTCTCCATTCCCACGATGATTTCATTCATCTGCTGGGCAGTGCATCCTTCAGCCATATTAGCCGACACCTCAAGTCTCTTGTTCAATACCTCCTCGGGTTCCATATAGAAACTGCCAGTGTCAAGATTCTTTACGAAAATGTTGAATGCGCCGCCTAGCGCATATTCGAATATGCCCTTGTTCTTCTGATACCAGCGGCTGCCGATAGTACTGTTATAGAGTCCCACAAGTCCGCCTGTCGTACTGAATTCACCGTTCCTGTGGTGGACGGATGACGGTAGCAGAAAGACCGGTATACCCAGGAACCAGATCAGCAGCCAGATACATACCTTGCGGTGTGAGCGGGACCACAGGATGTACTTCTCGTATCTCTGAGACCATCTGACAATGATTCGTTTGCTCTTGAACGAGTGGTTGGCCACACCTCTGCTCTTGAGCGGAATCTTGTCGAGGAGTGCGGGAACGAACGTGAAGGCTATGATCATTGACAGAGTCAGATTGATGACGATTACCCAGATGAAGTCTGTCAGTATTTCACATGCGTCGGCAGGCAGGAAAAAGACCACGAGCAGAGCTGCTATGGTGGTAAGCAGTGCGCCGGCGATAGAAATCATTACCTTGCGGTTGCCGTAATAAGTGTAGTGATCGGTCATCACTATCGCTGTATCGATGATTATTCCGAGTGAGACAGTAATTCCTGCCAGCGAATACAGTTCAATGTCAATGTTGAACATCCAGTAGAATATCGCTGCGGAGAGCAGATTCACAAGGATGGTCAGACCGATGATTGCAAGATAACGGAAACTCCTGCTGACCAGCAGTACGAACAGCAGCAGGAACAGCAGTGACATTACTGCCCGCAGGAAAATCTTGTGAATTTCGGTGTTGAGCGAGACTGATGCATCGTGTGTCATCCTGACGGAGAAATTCTCAGGAAAACCCATTTTGAGTTCCTCCATCTTGTCGCGGACCGCCTTCGCCACCTTTATGGTATTGATGCCTTCGGCTCCATTGACATAGATGTCTATGGTATTTAGTCCGTTTATGCGTTTGTATGACGACGGTGGCACTTCCTTGTATTTGGCCGTGGCGAAATCTCCGAAATAATACATTCTGCCGTTGACGGTGCGAATAGGAATGTTTTCAAGCTGACTCTCCAGTTTGGTGGAGCGCAGTCTTATCAGCATCAGGCTGTCTCCTTTGATTTGTGTTCCGACTATGTTGTTCTGGAAGTGCTGATTGAAGGCATTGCTCAGATCGTAAGGCGTAAGTCCGACTGCGCGGAGTGAGTTCGGATCAAATGTCAGCTGCCATTCGAACGGGGCGGCAGATGACTCCTCCACACTTTCAACACCCTCTATTCTGGACAGTTTTGTACGGATATGCTTGTCAACATAATCCAGAATGCGGTCTGCGGGCATATTCGCATTTATGGTATAGATCAGGATGTTCCTGTCTTCAGTCTCACGGCCGGAAACAGAACCGCTCAGACTGACACTGGCACCTTCGGGCAGGGACTTGCGGAGTTGGCGCAGTTTTGTGGCTGCCTGAAACCTGACGGCCTCCATTTTAGTGCCTTTCTTGAAACGGACATTGACATATCCTCCTCCCGCATACGATGTGGCGGAGACATCGGTTACACCCTCCAGTGTGCTGAGTTCTCCTTCGACGAGCGATGTCACCTCAGATTCCATGACTCTAGCAGAGACATCGCCGAAACTGCAGTAGGCCGAAAGCGACTCCATAGTCTGCTGTGGGGAGTACTGAATGTTCAGCATTGGCAGTATGGCCGCACCAACGACCATAAACACCAGCATTATCAGAATCACTGAGAATGATGACAGCCCCTGCCGTTTCCCATCTACCTGCATTGCTCAGTCCTTTTTATGACGTTTGCTGTATGATTCCCTGATATACTCTACGGCGTAGTAACACAGAGGAACAAAGAATACGCTCACGAATGTGCCTGCAATCATACCGCTGATCAGAGCCAGCGACAGCGGATACTGGAGATCACTTCCCATATTGCCGCGGACAAGGAATGGCGCTATGGCAAGAATGGTCGTGAGAGATGTCATGAGTATGGCTTTCAGACGACGGCTGCCCGCTTCGAAGATGGCCCGTTTCAGACCCATGCCCTCCCGTCTCAGGTGATTGATGGTATCAACCTTGAGGATGGAGTCATTTATTACGATACCGCACATTACCACGATACCGATCATCGACATAAGGTTGAGAGTTTCACCGCAGACAAAGAGTACAGCCAGTGTCATGAATATGTCAATGATGAGTTCTGACATAATGATTCCCGGCTGGATAAGCGATTCGAACTGCGCGGCCAGAATAAAGAACAGCAGCAGAACGGAGATGAGCAGTACCAGACAGAGTTCTTTTACAAGCTCCCGATTGGAAAAATAGCTGCCGGTGAAATCAACATCGAAATGCTCCTCCTGGCGTATGATTTTCTGAATCGTCTCCATTGTGCTCTTTATTTCACGGCGAGCAGGTTCCAGCTCAAGATTGAAATACTCGCCCTCGATGCCTGATGTGATATTTTTAAGATCGCGGTTGCGCGTTTCTTTCAGAAGTATCTCCAAAGGTACTTTACTGCCGTTTGAACTAGTCAGGTAATTGTTCTGGATAAGGTCATTTGCCTGCTTGCGGTCTGTGCCTATGATAATCGGAACAGACTGGCTGCCCTGTGATACGCGCATTACCGAATTGTCACCCATAGACTGCTGAAGATAGCTGAGGACCTGACTATATGATACGCCGTAAAGGGCAAGCTTTTCGGGGTCGGTCACCATCTCGATGTATTCGTTCCATTCCGCCGGTCTGATGTAGATTCCCGGTAGGGCTTCGCGCAGTTTCGACAGCAGTTCGTTAAGTTCGGCCGGTTCTGGTGTCGATCCGTCTGACACGCGTATGTGCGCAGCCAATGTCGCCTCCTTTTCGGAAAAAATCATGTCGAACAGATTGCCCGAAGCTCTGCAGCTGAAGACGGACTTCGGCCAGTTCACCCGCAGATATGCGTCAATCTGTTCCTCCAGTTTCTCCACATTGCGTGTCGATGAAGTCTGCATATAGATTACGGCTTCGGACGGGCCGATATCTCCAGTATGAGACAGGACGAACTGCTGTATGCCCGCCATAATGGTCGACTGCTCGATAAGGTCGTCAAATTTGTCAACAAGTTCTTTGCATCGCCGGTTGTTCTCTTCGGCGCTCACCCTCTGATTCCATTCTATTTTAAGGAGAGTGTCGTTGTGCGACATCTTTGGGAGTTTCTCCTTGCCAATGCCGGGGAAAAGCACCCCAATCAGCAGCAGGGATATGCCGAATATGCTCCACATAACTCCTCTGCGGCGGAAAAACCATTTCAGTATTCTCTCGTAACCGACGGTCATATCACCGATGCTGATTCTGGATATGAAGGGATTCGGAGTGAATCGCGTGCATTTACGGTACATCTGATAGTAAAAGACCGGAATAACCATCACCGAGACAAGTAGCGCTGAGAAAAGCGTTATGGTGACTGCCATTGCCTGATCGTAGAAGAGCGCTCCTGCAATGCCGCTCATGAATATCAGCGGAATGAAAATGGCACATGTGGTCAGCACGGAACTCAGCATCGGGCCGAATACTTCACGCGCACCATTGACGCAGGCAAGATCCAGAGGCTCGCCCTTGTTCCATCTCTGCGTGATATTGTCTGTCACAATTATGGAGTTGTCCACCATCATACCGAGTCCGAGCACCAGTCCTGACAGGGATATGATGTTTATTGAGATTTTCATCACATAAAACATCACGAAGGATATGATGAGTGCTGTCGGAATGGTGATGACCACCAGTAGCGGAGACTTGAAATCCTGCATGAAGAAAAAAATGATGAGACAAGCGAAGAGGGCACCGAAGAGAAGGTTGTTGACCATATTGGTGATGGAGTAGTCCAACAGTTCGGTTTGGTCGCGCGTTATCTCGAAATCCATATCCGGATAGTCTGACTTGAATGACTCGGTCAACTCCCTGACACCCTTGCGCAAATCTGCCATCTTGGCTTCCGTACGTTTTATGACAGCAAGCGTAACAGCCGGCTTCCCGTCCGATGTGGTGATTCCCTTGCGGGGCTGAGGCTGTTCACGCACTTCGGCCAGGTCCTTGATCTGGAACACACGTCCGTGAACGTTCAGATAGACGTTCATAATGTCCTCTACCGTAAGAATACGCGACTCGAAACGGACATTGAACTGGTATTCCCCATCGCGGATGGACAGATTTCCCAATTGGACATTGGCGCCGTTTATGGCATTTTCAAGTTCGCTTTCACTGATACCGAGCGCATTGAGCGTCTCCATGTCAGGAACGATGATCATTTCGGGAAACACCTGTCCGGTAATGTCAACCATTGCAACTTCGGGCAGCTGTTCGAAGCGTCTGACGATGACCTGCCTTGTAAAGCTGCTCATATCAAGGAATTGGTTGGAACTCTCGTCAAATTTATCTTTCAGCGTGACATTTACATAGAATGCAGGAATGTCAGTGGCGCTGGCACGCATTACAGTAGGGCGGTCTTCGTTCAAAGGCCAGTCTGCAGTGGCGCGGTCAATGCGCTCGTTTACATCCATAAATATGTAGTCCGCATCGGAACCGTACTGGAAAGTCATTGTAATGATGCCGTTTCCGTCCTTGGTCTCGCAGACTATGTCGTCAAGGTCTGGAACTTGAACGAGTTCGTTTCGCAGGCTGTTGATTCGTGTCTCATTCAGTTCGCGTGCCGACATGTTGGGTACAGATACCTGAACAGTAATCTGCGGGATGTCAATGTCAGGTACCAGCGATACCGGCAGCAAACTGATGCCGACGCCGCCGAGTGCCATTACCGCAAGCAGCATCATTATTACTGCTATCGGCCTTTTAATCAGTACTCTGAACATAATTGCAGCAGCTTATTCAGCAAGTTCTACCGATGTGTCGTCACCAAGATTGAGGTTGCCGGTCACAATGATAAGATCGCCAGGATTGAGTTCCGCTCCGCGTTCCTGATTGGCTTCGACCACGTGTTCTGTCGTGTTGCTCATCAGCACATTGACATAAGTCCAGACGCTTTTGCCATCAACATAGCGGAACAGAACCTCCTTGTCGTCCCGGATGAGTACCGCATTCTTGCTTACGACAAGCTGATGGGGTATGTCATTCTCAACGATGATGCGCACGTTCATTCCGTCCAACAGTTTGCCGTTGTTATGAACCTTGGCTGTAATCTTAATCTGACCGTTCTGGTCGACTGACGGGTTGATTGAAGTGATGGTTCCGGAGAGTTCAGTCTCTTCGTCAATGAACGGAGATATTCTTATTGTCTGATTCGGACGCACAAACTTGTATTCAGTTTCAAGTATGCTGAAATTGACATTAAGCGTCTGATCTGCAATAATAGTACAGAAAGCACCTCCCTGCTCGTGCATAACACAGGTGATACTTGCAATCTTGCCCGCAAACGGAGCCTTGAGATCTGCATTCTCATAATCTCGCATTGCACGTCTGTATGCCATCTCGGAATCGGTGAATCCGGTATTGATATATATAGTCCGCTTTACATCGGCAGGCATTGAGGCTGTGTCTTCCAGGACATATCCGTAGTCAAGCAGACGGTCAGCCAGATTGAGCTTCGCCTTTTCGAAAGCGATACGTGCAGATTCAAACTGTTCCTTCAACTGCGTCTTGTCTAGTGATGCCAGTATTTCGCCTTTGGCAACCTGCTGCCCTTCGTGTACGAATATCTGTGCTACAGTGCCTTGTGCCGCAAACGAGACGGTGCTTTTTTCGGCGGCTGCCACACGTCCGTTGCATACCAGCTGCTTGTGGAATGTCCGGTATTCCAGTTTTTCGACGGTAACCTTATTGTTCTCGGTAGAGTACTCGGTTCTGGCCATTCCAGCCATGTCCTCCGACTCTTCGCTGTTCTTCTCCCTGCACCCTGTCACGGCCATCACTGTCAGTGCCGCGATGAAAAGTCCCGATGTTCTCATTTCACTATCCTGTCAAATTCGGCGCTGATGTCAGTGCCTGATATAAAGTCGTATAATGTTATTCTGCGCAGATTGAAATACTGGTTCCAGTAGCTGCGTATGCTGTTCTCGTAAGTGCTGCGGGCGTTGTCACGCGAAGTCTGCAGCTGGTTCAGGTCCGTGACCGACATCGTTCCGCTGCCGAAGTTCTGGAGCGCAAGCCGGTAGGTCTCCTCGGCAATCTGCATGGCGCGGCGCGAAATCTCGCACTGGCTGCGCTGGTTGTTGAACTCCATCACTCGCACGAAGATGTCCTGTCTGTAGTCTATAAGCGCCTGGTCCAGACGGTTCTTGTTGGTCTCGGCCTGCGCCTTAGCCATTTTGACTCGTCCTTCTCCCAGACCCCAGTCAACGATGGGCACATTGAAAGTGAGTCCTACAACTTCCTGATCCTTGAGACCCTTCAGCGATTCGTTGAACTTGTCGGCGTCGTTGCTCATTCCGAAGCGTGCGTTGACGGATGCGGAGATGCCGCGGTTAGCCTTGGCCTGGGCTATGCTGCGCTCCGCCTCAAGGCGCGACACCAGCTGCGACAGGTTGAACGACGAGTTCTCCATCGCCTTGTCAAGCACCTCGTCGTAAATCAGGGTGATATCGGGTACTGAGTAGTTTATTGTGAGAGTCAGTTCGGTGTCCTCCTGATAGCCTATGTAGGAGCAGAGCTGGTTCTGTGCCGAGCGCAGGCTGACGGCCTGGGTCTGTATGGCGAGCGAGTCGTTCAGCATCTTAAGCTCCAGCTGCAGCAGGTTGTCGCGGGTGATGGTTCCCATCCCGAAGCGCTTCTGAGCGGCCTCGTACAGACGCTTGCTCTCCTCGTAGCTCTGGCGCGCGTTGTAATAGTTCACCCTGACGGCGTTCAGGTTCCAGAAGCATTCGGCGGCGCTTATGGTCACCTGCTCCATGTTTTCCAGATACTGCCTCTTGGCTATCTCGTAGTTGTGCGGCTCGATTTTCTTGTCCCATTTGAGCGAGTTGTAGCCCCACAGGTTCTGCATATAAGTAAGGTATACGGGCTGCGCGTACCAGGTGATGAGCCTCTGTGGGCTGTACTGGTCCAGTCGCGACATTGATGTGGAGAGAGACAGCGTACCGCCTGTGGCTGCGATGTTCTGACGTATGGACAGGGTCATGTCGTTCGACAGGTTGTAGTTACCGGCATAGCGGATGGCTCCAGTCTGGAAGTCCTGCAGCGTGACAAGCGAACGGTTGAAGTTGAGCAGCCCCGCACTCAGGTTGAGCGAGGGCAGATACTGGGCGCGAAACGAACGGTAACTCCAGTACGATGCCGCGAATGCATTGCGGTTAGACATTGCCGAGATGGATTTCGCCTGCGCCAGACTGATGACATCCTCCATCGAGAGTATGCGCGGACCGACAGTGCCGCTTACGACATTTTCACCGCTGTTCACTACTTGAGCGAATACTCCGGCTTGTCCGCTCCCTTGTCCTTCTGCGTTCCAGAGTGTCTGAAACGGCCCGCTGGCTGAGAGCAGTAGCAACGCACTTATAATCAATTTTTTTCTCATAGACATTTATATTGCATTTTTACCCGTACGCTTCGCAAAGTTTACTGAATGAAGATACTCTACCACCATATGATTTCGCCGCTGTCATCAATGATGAAAGGCCGTTCATCGCGGCCTCGCGTAAGATTACGCAGCCAGAGAAGAGTTCCTGACGGGATACTGTCGTAGCTGAGTATATTGTCTGTTGCAATGCGGTGACCTGTCGTATGCCAGTCGTACGATTCGCTGTCCCACCAGAGCAGTTCGTATTCGTTGCCGGGACAGATGTCGTTGTCATCGCTGCGCGGGATTACCCGAACAAGACTCACTTGTTGCGGCTCGCCGAAGTCCATACCGACCCAGATTCCATCGGGCTGTCCTTCGCCACTCTCGAAGTTGGTCAGCCAGTCTCCGTCGAATGCGCGTCGTATAGTGTCGGCCGGTACCAGACTGTTGGCAACAGGCCTGCCCCGCATGACAGTGGTGTCGCTGTCAAAGAAAGTCAGTTCGGCAATGCTTCCGTATGTGCCGTCGGCTCCTATATAACGCCAGAAACGGTGTGCGCCGATATCCGTTGGTAATTTATGTTTGTCGGGAATGACAGTCGTATCGATGGTCCACACAGTAACGGCATCGCTGAAATCGGGGCGGTCTGCATACTGTATTTTCGAACCGGTCAGACGTTGGCGCATTTCCACCACATTTGTTGACTGGTAGTATTTCCGTCGTAGTTCAATATTGCGCAGACTGCCTCCCACAGACTTTGTAATATACACTAAGTCACCGTTATTCCTGATTATGAACGGTTGTGAAAGCGGAATCAGCCTATTACCGTCGTAACCTACGGCAATATAGAGTATGTTACCTCCCATATTCCTGAACTGCACTTTATGGTGATGAATTCTGCCGTAGTCAATCACCTTGTATTCAGGTCCATCGTTTCCGTATGTCAGCATTGCGATGCAGGCATACCGGTCCGGCAGTCTGATGTCGCGTCTTAGCTCGATTGTCGGATTCGA
>JAZUJU010000035.1:0-15073 GCA_045642985.1 Bacteroidaceae bacterium
CCCCGACGATGACCTGAGCCTATACATACAGACCGAAAAGAGCGAATTCGGACGCGGCGGAATGCTAACCAAGTGCTCCATCGCACGCAAGGTCGCTGACGAAGGCATCAGGGTTGTCATCGCCAACGGAAAGAAAGCGAATATCATCAGCGACATCTGTCTGGGCAACGCAGAGACAGTCTGCACCGAATTTGTGCCGCGAAGCGAAGCCGTATCGAGTGTCAAAAAATGGATTGCCCACAGCAGCGATTTCACCAAAGGCAGCGTAATTGTTGACGCCAGAGCCGAGCAGACGCTCAAGGGCAGGCAGGCTGTAAGTCTGCTGATGGTCGGGGTAAGCGCAATCGAGGGCGATTTTGAAGAGGGTGACATCATCAGCATATGCAATTCCGCCGGAAAGGCCATTGCCATAGGAAAGAGTTCTTATAACGCTTCAGAGGCACGCGGGCTTATCGGCAAGCACGACTGCCGCCCGTTAGTTCATTACGCTTATCTATATCTTGTGTAAGAAGATGAAAGAACTGTTTTTAAAAGCAAAAGAAGCAGGCCGCACTATTGCTGCCATTTCGGACAATAAGCGCAGAGAAGTACTGCTAGCAGTAGCCGATGACATTGTGGCCGAGAGTAATGCCCTGCTGGAGGCCAACAGGTCCGACCTGTCCAGGATGGATAAGTCATCCCCACTTTATGACCGTCTGTTACTGAACGAAGAACGCATCAGAGCCATCGCTTCGGACATGCGTTCAGTAGCAGATCTACCCTCCCCGCTCAACCGCATACTCTGTGACAGGACACTTCAGAACGGACTCAGACTGCGCAGGATATCAGTTCCGTTTGGTGTAATCGGCGTAATCTACGAAGCCAGGCCGAATGTCACCTTCGATGTCTTCTCGCTCTGCTTCAAAAGCGGAGACGCCTGTGTCCTCAAGGGAGGTAAGGATGCTCAGGACACCAACGAGACGGCCGTAAGAATCATCTCCGACGCGTTAGTCAGAACCGGAGTAACAGAACACGCCATCACGCTTCTGCCTGCAACGCACGAGGCCGCCAGTTCACTGCTCAATGCTGTCGGAATGGTGGATCTTGTCATACCTCGAGGAGGACGCCGGTTGATAGACTTTGTCCGCGACAATGCCAAGGTTCCATGCATAGAGACCGGAGCCGGTGTAGTCAACACATATTTCGACAAGGACGGCAACATCGAATACGGCAAGGCTATTATCCTGAACGCCAAGACCAGACGTGTCAGCGTGTGCAATGCACTCGACTGTCTGATAGTACACAGGGACAGACTGAAGGACCTGCCGGAACTCTGCGCACCGCTTGCCGGACGTAATGTTCAGATATTCGCCGACGATCAGGCTTTTTCAGCCCTGAACGGCAGATATCCCATACTGTCAGCCGCAGACGAAGACAGTTTCGGCACAGAGTTCATGGACTACAAGATGGCTGTCAGGACCGTCGATTCTCTCGAAGAGGCACTGCAGCACATACGCCGGTACGGTTCCGGCCACAGCGAAAGCATCATCACCGACAATGCCGAAAGCGCCGCACGCTTCCGTCAGGATGTCGATGCCGCCTGCGTCTATGTGAACGCTCCTACAAGTTTCACCGACGGAGCGCAGTTCGGACTGGGAGCGGAGATCGGCATCAGCACCCAGAAACTCGGAGCAAGAGGACCTATGGGGCTCGAGGAGATGACCACTTACAAGTGGCTGATTGACGGCAGCGGACAAATCCGTTCCTGAGATGAAAGTCCCGGACGAAAGCCTTGTCTGTTACATTGAGGAGAACATTCTCCCTATGTACGACAACTTTGACAGCGGACATCATCGCGACCACCCGCTTATGGTCATCGAAAGGAGTCTTGCGATGGCGGAGCAGTTCGATGTCGATGTGAATATGATCTACGCAGCTGCAGCCTACCACGACACCGGCCTAAGCGCAGGACGCGAAACGCATCATCTGGAATCAGGACGCATCATACGCAGTGATGCTGCACTGGGCCGCTGGTTCACTCAAGATCAGATAGAGACCATTGCCTGTGCCGCCGAAGACCATCGTGCATCTGTCGGGCACGAGCCGCGCAGCATATACGGACTGATAGTGGCCGAAGCTGACCGCACGATAGACCCGGCAACGATTATCCGCCGCACCGTACAGTACAGCATCGCACATTATCCGGAGTATGACCGCGAGAAGCACTGGCAGAGATCATTGTCGCACCTGCACGAAAAATACGCAGCGGGCGGTTATCTGAAACTTTGGATAGAAAACTCTCCTAACGGCAGACGTCTTGAGGAACTGCGCGACATTATCCGCGACGAGAAGCTGCTGCGCAGAATGTTCGACGAGTGTTACGACCGGGAGACCGGCATTCAGTCCCACTTAGGCTGAAGAACCGCCTCCAGACTGCTGCCCGGTTTGTAATATCGGGCATCTATTCCCAGTTCGAGCGCCGCATTCACATTCAGCATCGAATCATCCACAAAGACAATTTCCTGCGGACTGTATCCTGTCTGTTCCACCGACTTCAGGAAGAACTCCGGTGACGGCTTCATCGTCTTCATCCTGTACGAATAGAACAGATGCTTGAACGTCACATCGAGAGGGATGCCGGCATCGGCGAACATACGGCTGCAGTAGAACATCGCTATCGGGTTGTTGTTGGTCAAAAGGCACAGGTCGCAGTGTTCCTTCAGTCTGTTGAGAAGCAACGGCTTTTCCGGGGCAATTCCGACCAGCATCTGATGTATGCACTCGCTGATTGTCTCTCTTGTTGTACCAGGTCGGGATCGTCTTATACACTCGGTGCAGAACTGATTGTCGTCAATGCGCCCGGCTTCGAAATCGCCGAAATACCCGCGCTGATGGCACGGATCAAGCACGTCGCCTATAGTCATCAGCCCGGCATCTCTGATAAAGGCATCAATGCCGCGTTGGACATCCAGGTCAATCAGCACGTTGCCCATATCGAACATTATCGCTCTCACATTGCTGTTCTCACCCAATACCATATTCCCTAGCGCTATTCTTCGCCGCGAAAATAAGTAAAAGACGGCGTTTTTATGTAAGTTTGCGATTACAAATTCACAAATATGGAATCTCCCATCTTTACCCCCTGCAGTATAGGGCCTGTCACATTGCGGAACCGTGTAATCCGTTCTGCAGCGTTCGAGAACATGGCATACGGAAACCGTCCGTCACAGGAACTGTACGACTATCACACAGCCGTGTCGCGCGGTGGCGTCGGAATGACCACAGTAGCCTATGCGGCAGTCGCCGAATCAGGTCTCTCATTCAACGGACAGCTGTGGATTCGCGAAGAGATAATTCCAGAGCTCAAGCATCTGACTGACGGAATTCATGCCGAAGGGGCCAAGGCGTCCATTCAGCTCGGGCACTGCGGCAATATGACGCACAGGGCGACCTGCCACTGCACTCCGGTCGGAGCCAGCGGAGGTTTCAACCTGTACTCTCCTACTTTCGTCCGCAAACTTCGCAAGGAAGAGATTTATCAGCTTGCCAAGGATTTCGGCAATGCTGTCCGTCTGGCAAGAAAAGCCGGATTTGACTGTGTTGAGATACACGCTGGACACGGCTACCTGATAAGCCAGTTCCTGTCTCCCTACACGAATCACCGTCACGACGAGTTCGGCGGTCCGCTCGAAAACCGCATGCGTTTCATGCAGATGGTGATGAAGGAAGTGATGGAAGCGGCAGGCGATGATATGGGCGTTCTGGTCAAAGTGAACATGCACGACGGTTTCCGTCGCGGAATGCAGACCGATGAATGTATCCTGGTAGCTCAGGAACTGGAACGGCTCGGTGCACACGCTCTGGTGCTTTCTGCCGGATTCGTCAGCAAGGCCCCGATGGAAGTCATGCGCGGTGCAATGCCTATCAAGACACTGGCGCATTATATGGATATGAAGCATTTCTGGTGGCTCAAGGCGATGCTAGCCCTGGTCGGAAGAATAATGATACCGACAGTACCCTACAGCGAAGGCTATTTCCTTGACGAAGCCAAGAAGTTCCGCGCCGCACTGAAAATGCCATTGGTCTATGTCGGAGGCCTGACATCGAAGGCCAAGATGGAGGAGGTTCTGTCCGAAGGATTCACTGCCATGCAGATGGCACGTGCACTGGTTCACGACACCGATTTCGTCAACAAGCTCAAAAACGGCGAGCTGGAATGCAGCTCCTGCGGCCACTCCAACTACTGCATTGGCCGTATGTACACATATCAGATGAAATGCCACCACTGCGTCGAAAATCTCCCGGACAAACTGCGCAGAGAAATAGAAGATGCAGAGAACGCCAACAGGCAGAATTCAGAATCGGACCGATGAGTTGGGCACTGGTAACCGGAGCCAGTTCCGGAATGGGACTGCGATATGCAGACCAGCTGGCATCACGCGGCAACAACATACTGCTTGTAAGTAACCAGAAGGAGGAATTGCAGAAAGCGGCCGACGACCTTAAATCAAAATACGGAATCAGCGCCGTACCTTACTATCAGGACCTCGCTGCAGCCGATGCCGCCGCACAACTTTTCGATTTCTGCCGCGAGCAGAAGTTGGAGATAGACATTCTGGTTAACAATGCCGGAATGTTCTTCTTCAAGGAGCTGTTTCCCGAAGACGAAAGGCGGATAGACACTATGATGCAGCTGCATATGACAGTCATCACGAAACTGTCGCTGCTGTTCGGAAACGAAATGAAACGACGCGGGCACGGGCACATTCTCATAGTCAGTTCTCTGGCGGCTGCGCTTCCGATGCCCGGCATCACCATCTATGCCGCCACCAAGGCATATCTCAAGAATTTCGGCCGCTCACTCTACTTTGAGATGCGCCCGTATGGTGTGAGCGTCACGACGGTCTGTCCGGCCGCCATAGCCACACCTCTCTATAACCTTAGTGAAAAGCTTCTCAAACTGGGTGTCAAGACCGGAATCATCTGGACTCCCGAGCGTCTTGTACGCAGAGCTATCCGCGCCATGTATCACGGACGTCGCATCATCCGTCCCGGGCTGATGAACATATACCTTCCGCCGCTCATCGCCATTCTGCCCAAGCGGCTTGTCAACCATCTATGGCAAAAGTTCAAATGAAACAGGCCGTCATCATCACAGGAGCGAGCGGCAGCATGGGTGCAGCAGCCACCAGAGCACTTTCTGCCAAGGGATACAGCGTCATAATGGCATGCAGGAATCTGGAAAAGGCCGACGCAGTGCGCCGTGTAATATTGCAGGATGTTCCCGAAGCAGACATTCATTCGCTGCATCTGAACCTGTCCAAGTTCAGTTCAGTCAGAAAATTTACCGAGTCGGTCCTGCAACTGGCAGCAGACCGGAATCTTGAGTTGACCGGGCTGTTCAACAATGCAGGAGTAATCAACAGCGAATACGGACTTACCGAAGACGGATACGAACGCATACTCCAGACCAACTTCATCTCGCCCGCCCTACTCACCCTATCGCTGCTGCCCAATCTGTCGGAAAAGTCCCACATAGTGAATATGGTATCACTCACGTGCCGTTTCGGACACGTAAGTCACGACCTGTTCCACATCAAGGCCGGCAAGTTCAGTCAGCTTGGTACTTATGCCGACACCAAGCTTGCCCTGCTTCTGTTCACAATCGAACTTGGCAGACGAATAAAAGATTACACCAGCAGACAGATTTTCCTCAATGTCTCCGATCCGGGAATAGTAAACAGCAACATGATATCCATGAACCGCTGGTTCGACCCGATAGCGGACCTGTTATTCCGTCCATTCTGCAAAAACCCGGAAAGAGGCGTTCTACCTGCTCTGAATGCCCTTGAGTCAGATGTCCACCTGCATTACTTCAAAGGCGGCAGTCATTATGGCATTCCCGCAAGATATACAGAAAATACCCTATCCCAATGGCTTTGGGAAGAGCTTGAACAGAGGGCAGATATTGTTCTCAATTTTACCCTGTAGCAATAGTAACTTACGTCCATTATTGCATCGGATGTCTGAAACAGCAGTATATCCTGATGGCAATTTCCAAAGTCAAATGCCGCTTATTAAGAATATAATTACTACCTTTGCGCCCGAAAAATAACGACAAAGATTTTTATACTAATTTTCATTAATAATTAAACAAACAGAATTATGAAAAAGACATTAGTGTCGATGTTTGCCATTCTGGCGTGTGTAATGAGTTTCGTTGCCTGCAACAATGATGATGATCAGCAGCAGAGCCCGATCGTAGGAGTCTGGATGATGAGCGGCGATCCGGTACTTACTATGGGAGGAATGGTTCTTCCTGTGGACGAAGAGACCAAGGCTACTATCAAGGAGATGATTGGCAAGCTTGAATTCAACGAGGACGGCAAAATGGGTGATAACACTCCGTTCATTGATTCATATGTATATGACAACGGCAAACTGACCATCAAGCTCAACGCAGCTGCTCAAGTCTTTTTACCTGGCGTAAGCACCATTGACTGCGATACAGAGATCAACGGAAACAACATGGCACTTAAAGCCACTGTTAATATTCCTGTACCGGAAGATCTCAAGGAAATGATGCAGGGTGTAGAAACAATCGCTGTCACTGTTGCAGCCGATTATGTTCGTGCTCTCAAGTAATCAGTTATAAACTGCTAGAAAGAACGGGGTTTGACTTTTTGTCATTCCCCGTTTTTTATTATGTTTGCATTATATTACGACAGATGCAGATGGAAGAGATTCTACGATATTTCAAAGGGCTTACAGACAGGCAGGAAGAGCAGTTCAGGGCATTGCAGCCATTGTACGAGGACTGGAACTCAAAGATTAATGTCATATCGCGCAAGGACATCGTCAACCTGTATCCACACCACGTGCTGCACTCACTGGCCATTGCCAGAATGATACAGTTTACCGACGGCACCAGCATTGCCGACATAGGTACAGGAGGCGGATTTCCGGGCATTCCCCTGGCAATACTGTTCCCTGAATGTCAGTTCACTCTCATCGACAGCATAGGCAAGAAGGTGCGCGTTGCACAGGCTGTTGCCCAGAGCCTGGGTCTGGCCAATGTCGTCTGCCGCAACGAGCGTGCCGAAGCCGAAACCGGCAAATTCGATTTCATTGTCAGCCGCGGAGTAATGCCTCTACCAGACCTCTGTTCCATCGCCTCAAAGCTGATATCGCACAAGAATCAACACAACGCCTACCCTAATGGCGTAGTGTGCCTCAAGGGCGGTGACCTGTGCGCCGAACTCGCCCGCTACCGCAATTGTTCCGAGGCAGTGCCAATCAGCACATGGTTCACCGAAGAGTACTTCGCTGACAAGAAAGTTGTTTACGTTCAGATATAGAAAACTATCATACAATGAGTTTTATTCCTCCAATAACCAAGTGCGGCAGTCTCTGCATCCAGACACTGCAGTACAATATGCTGCCCGTCAACACATATGTGGTCTGGGACGACACCAAAGAAGCCGTTGTTATTGACCCCGGATGCTACTATTCCGGCGAAGGCGAGCATCTGTGCGGATACATCCGTCAGAACGGCCTGACAGTCAGACATCTGCTCAATACCCACCAGCATTTTGACCATGTTTTCGGCAACCCGGTAGTGGAACAGGCATTCGGCATCCACGCGGAAGGACATGCAGCAGACAGGCAGTGGATGATTGACCTGCCGGGCAGGCTGGCAGCCTTCGGGATGAAATTCGACACCATCGTACAGCCCATCAAACCCGAAAACTATATTGACGAAGGTAACAGGATTGAATTCGGCCACAGTGTTTTTGAAATACTCCATGTACCCGGGCACTCACCCGGCAGCATAGCATTCTATTGCAGAGAGGCCAACGCGCTGTTCACAGGCGATGCGCTGTTCCGCGAAAGCATAGGACGCACTGATATGGAAGACGGTGACCACGACGCACTGATAAACGCAATACGCAACAAGCTGGCCGTTCTTCCGGACGAAACCATAGTATTTCCGGGACATGGCCCATACACTACAATAAGGCACGAAAAGGACTGCAATCCATTCATCTAACTCAATTTCTGTATGAAAAACTTACTCAAGACTTTGGCAATAATGACGGTTGCGGCCGTCTATGGTACAGACATATCAGCCGACACAGACTGGCCCTTACAGTTCGATGCGCTGGAATACGATTTCGGCAATATCAACGAAGAGGACGGCGTTGTATCGCACACGTTCATGTTTTCAAACATCTCTTCCGAGACAGTCATCATCGACAATGTATCCACAAGCTGCGGCTGCACCACTGCATCGTATCCTACCGTTCCCATTCCGTCCGGCCAGATATGTGAGTTCACAGTCAATTTCAACCCGGCCCGCACCGATGGACGCGTCTACCGAGACATAGAGATTTTCGTCAAAGGCAGGAAAGACTGTATGGGGCTCGTGCTTATGGCCACCGTCACCCCCGCTCCGCTCGGCGTAAAACAGATGTATCCGCATCCGGTAGCAGGCAATGTCAGAACCGCATTCAACAATTCAGCTTTCGGCTACATCGCGCAGGGACATTCCGTTACAAAAGGCATTGGCATAGTGAACGACAGTGAGACTCCGGTCAAGCTCTCTGCCACCGTTTCAGGTAACAGCGGTATCCTTTCCGTCGAGTGTCCTCCATTACTCGAGGCAGGACAGACCGACCACATCAATCTGACATACTCTATGCCCGAAACAGAAAAGTACGGCACTATGATTGACACAGTCTGGATATGGGCAGACGGAAAGAAAGGCATCGTACCTGTGACCGTAACGGCCATAGGAACAGACAACTTCGGCGACGGAACGGGTCCGCAGCCCAAACTGGCTACAGATCCGTCGTACATTGATCTGGGTACACAGAAGACCGGCAAGGTTCTGAAGCAGAAGTTCATAATCAGAAATGACGGCAATGCGGACCTCATCATACGCGCTGTGGAACTGAGCGAAGGCACAACCGCCGACCTCGCCTCAAAGACAGTCATCACGCCAGGATCGTCCGTTACTATGAATGTCGCCACCGTGGTCAAGGGACAGAAAGGCCGTACCTACTCCAGTTCCGTCAACCTGATTACGAACGACCCTGTCCGTCCACGCAGGGAACTGCGTATGACAGTATCGGCAAAGTAATTCATTATTCACATACAATCATTTATTAACCAATTATTTATGAAGAAGATTCATTTTTTAGGGATGGCCGCTCTGCTGGTTCTCTGCAGCTGCGGTGATGATGCTCAGTACGAGTATCCGTTCCAGAATCCGAAGCTTCCTATCGAAAAACGTGTTGACAACTTCATCTCACTGCTTACTCCCGAAGAGAAGATCGGTCTTATGATGAACGGCTCGATTTCGATAGACAGTCTCGGTATTCCAGCCTACAACTGGTGGTCAGAGGCCTGCCACGGAATCTGTATGACCGGTGCTACAGTATTTCCACAGGCAATCGGTCTGGCTGCCACATTCGACGATGCACAGCAGTTCGAGGTATACACAGCCGTTTCGGACGAGGCACGCGCCCATTGGAACACATCGGACCACAATCAGTTCGGCAAGACCCGTGCCACCGGCGGAGCCTGGCATCAGGGACTTTCTTTCTGGTGTCCTAACATCAACATCTTCCGTGATCCGCGCTGGGGTCGCGGTCAGGAGACAAGCGGAGAGGATCCGTACCTGACGGGCCGAATGGGCACTGCTCTGGTCAAGGGTATGCAGGGTGACAACGAGCGCTACTTCAAGACGCACGCCTGTGCAAAGCACTATGCAGTCCACAGTGGCAAGGAGTCGGACCGTCACAGATTCGATGTGAGCGTTTCAATGCGCGATCTGTGGGAGACCTATCTTCCGGCATTCAAGACTCTGGTTCAGGATGCCAATGTTCAGGAAGTGATGTGCGCCTACAACCGTTACGAGGGCGAGCCGTGCTGCGGCAGCGACCGTCTGCTGACTGACATCCTGCGCAACAAGTGGGGTTTCAAGGCTCTGGTCGTTTCGGACTGCGGTGCAGTCAACAATTTCTACACCAAGGGACAGCACGAGACTCATCCTGACGCTGCTACTGCCAGTGCGGACGCTGTTCTCTCTGGAACCGACATCGAGTGCGGTACCAGTTACAACGCGCTTCTGGAGGCAATGGAGAAGGGTCTCATCAGCGAAGCCGATATAGATGTCTCACTGCGCAGAATCATCCGCAGCCGTATTGAACTGGGTATGTTCGACCCGGCAGAGATGGATCCGTGGAAGGATCTCGGTGCCGATGACATCAGCAGTCCTGCTCATACCGCACTTGCCCACAAGGCAGCAGACGAGGCTATGGTTCTGCTTAAGAACAACGGTATCCTGCCTCTTTCAAAGGATACAAAGAAGATTGCCGTAGTCGGTCCGAATGCCGACAACGTGACAATGCTTTACGGTAACTACAATGGTACTCCAGCCGAGGAGAACCGCATTTCCATCCTCAAGGCTATTACCGATGCCGCTCCAAATGCCGAAATCATCTATGACCGCGGTTGCGAACTTGCTGATCCGTTCCTGACTACCAATCACATTGCCGATGTCAACGAGGGTCAGGGCCTCTACGCGGAGTTCTTCAACAACACCGGGCGTCAGGGTGAGCCTGTTGCCAAGGGTTATTACAAGGAGGTCAATATGCGTACGATGGGTGACTATCGCTTTGCCGAGAATGTTGAGTTCAACAATTTCTCCCTGCGAATGACAGGCAAGTATGTTGCAGACTTTACAGGTATGATGTCGTACAATGTACGTGGCAACGACACTTATCGTCTTACTGTTAACGGCAAGGTTATCGAGGAGCAGAAGGAGCCGATGTCAGGCAACCGCGCACGTGGCGGTTTCGGTGGCTTCGGCGGTTTCGGAGCTTTCGGTCAGCAGCAGGCCCAGAAGCAGTTCAAGGTTGTAGAAGGCCAGACTTACGATATCCAGCTTGACTTTGCCAAGGGCGAGACTGGTTCGGCATATCTCACATTCGAGATGACCGACCGCAAGGAGCCTGACTTCTGCAAGCTGGCTGACAAGGTACGCGATGCTGATGTCATCATTATGGTTGGCGGTATTTCCGCCCGTCTCGAAGGTGAGGAGATGCGTGTCAACTACGAGGGCTTCTCTGGCGGCGACCGCACAAAGATTGAGCTTCCGGCTGTACAGCTTAACCTGCTGAAGGCTATGCACGAGACCGGCAAGCCTGTGGTTCTTGTAAACTGTTCGGGCAGCGCCATCGGTTTCGGCGATGTTGAGGATCAGTACGATGCTCTGCTTCAGGCATGGTACGGCGGTCAGGCTGGTGGTCTGGCTATCGCAGATGTTCTGTTCGGCGACTACAATCCTGCAGGCCGTCTTCCGGTTACTTTCTACAAGTCAACGGATCAGCTTCCTGACATCGAGGACTACAATATGGCTGACGGTTTCACCTACCGCTACTTCAAGGGCGAGCCTCTCTACGCATTCGGTTACGGTCTGAGCTACACGACTTTCAACTACGGCGATGCAAAGCTCTCGAAGAACAAGATGAAGAAGAACGGCAAGGTTGACATCACTATCCCTGTCACCAACACGGGTGCCATTGACGGCGACGAGGTTGTTCAGGTTTACGTCAGGAGTCTGGACAATCCTGAGGCTCCTATCAAGTCTCTGAAGGGCTTCCAGCGCGTCAACATTGCCGCAGGTCAGACTGCTGATGTCAAGATCACTCTGACATCAAAGGCGTTCGAGTATTACGATGAAAGCATCGACGAGCTTTCGCCGATGGCCGGAAAATATCAGATTCTCTATGGTTCCTCATCACGCGACGAGGACCTCAAGTCTCTCGACTTCCAGGTTCTGTAAACGCTGAATTACTGAAACAGGCGGCAGTCCTCTACTTTCGGAGTGGCTGCCGCTTTTTTCAGTGTGTGGTGCTCCACACCGCTCACTTTTTGGTGTTCCACACTCTCACTTTATTGCAGTCTTGCACGGTCTGTAACAGTAGTTTCTGAGACCGACGTTCGCTTCGCTCACTTCCCCTCCCACCGCTTCGCGGCGGGTCCCTCCCTCTGACACGCCGAGGGTGGCGAGGGTCTCTGAAACTACTGTTACAGACCTCGGCATAGCGCGGTTGGGAATTGTCGTTTCAGTAGGAAGTATATGACTGGAAACTATAGCAGGGGCAGAAGCAGTTCTTCGAATACTGTCTTTTCAATCAGTCTGTAGTGCGGATGATAGCATTCGTCGTATCGGCGGCTGTGATGCATAGCGTACTGACCGTTGTCCAACAGATTGTGAATGGTCTCTGAATCCTCGTCGAAGCCATCAATTGCATAACCCATATCGCGGATTTCCGTTTCAATAACCGCCCATTCGCGCTGCCAGTCATCGACTGCCGGCAATGTGAACTGCTGGGCGCTCTGCATGAATGCGTCCATAAACAGGTCAAACGGCACTCTGGCATCATTTATCACTGACAGATTCACCCTGTAAAAACGGTGATGCCATCCTATCAGCTCGTAGTCAGGCATAATGCAGCTATAATCACTGTCATTCAAAGCCGCCAGGCAATCGGCCCGGAGGTACTCCTCTGCCCCTCTGCGGGCATCGTCAGTATCGTCAAGCAGATGTCCGGGACCGAAGGTATCCTGAAAAAAGTTCTTGTACAAATCCTGCAATGTCGATTCCGGATATGACTCCATCTGCACAGCAACCGCCTCACGAATGGCACGAGTATCGTATTCGCCACTATCATGGCAGGCGCATAACATTGCTGAAATCACACAGCAGGCAACCGTAATTGTAAACTTTAATTTCATTTGATATCGGTCTTACCGAAAAGATACTCCTTCAACACCCGTGTGGCCCAGATACGGAACTGAGTCGCTTCGTAACTGTTCGCCCTATACCCAACCGCATTGACGACATCGAGATTATACATCAAGACATCGCCAGACCATTTGTCCGAGTATAAAAAACTTTTTTGTAAGCATCGGACAGATGGATCTCACCACTCTCCTCTATTTGTGAGAGATGGAAGCACGCTCGTCACCTCCCTCACAGCACCGCTTCCCAGTTCAGCCATTTCAATGGTCTCTACGAAATGTTCACTCAGGCGATAACCCTTCTGCGATGTCCAAGCCTGAGCCTTAGCAATGACACGTTCAAAGTTCCAGTATTTGCCATAGCCCATCACACGCGCCAGTCTGCGCGAGTTCCACCATTCCCGCCCATCAGCATCCACCTCGCGCAACTGCTCGAATGGGGACTGAAGCAAAGCCTGAGTTTCAGAACTCTTACCGGAGTTTTCAGCACTATCAATCGTTGCCATAACAAATTCAGGATATTTCCACGAAGATAGCGAAAAACAAGAAAAAACATACTCCCAAGCCACGGGAATGTTTTTCCCAAGCCACGGGAATGTTTCTCCCAAGCCAGGGAATACTTTCCAGATGGCTATGAAACAACGGACAACCGGGTCAGGAACTACGGACAGGCCGTACAACGTACCTGATAGTAGTCTGAAAGATAGAACTGAATTCATCCGGGCGGGCAGACATCCGTCGGCGTTCTGCATCACATACAACTGTTTCTCCAATGCAATGTCTTTTCGGGTATTTTATGTAAGTTTGTTTCCATTAGTAAAATCTCAACTCGAATGAGAAAAATAGTTGTTGTTATCTTGTTTCTTGTAGTTGTCTTACCATTGAAAGGGCAGACACTTGCAGATGATGCATCATCATGGGCAGGAGAATGGAAAGCTGCCTTCTCTGTGGATGGACGTAGGAAGTGGAAGCCGGAGTTTACCGTAAGATATTCAGCCGGCTTTATATCCGAAGGTCCACTCATTACCGGCGGAGTAAAAATTGATGACAAGCGCACTCTGGGTTTAATGTTTGGACAAGGCTGCACATACATTGATGCTGCACCTGCCGATATATACCATATTCAATCAGCCTTTTTTATGCGCAGGTACTTCCACCTTGGAACTCGTGACATCATCACTCTATATAGCGATATTGCCGTTGGTGTCTCATGGGTGTACAAGGTAAATGGCAAATATTGGACAGATATTGAGACCGGAGATACAATCGAAAATGTTGATGACAATCCTGGAGACGTATGGTTTCATGCATTCTGGGAGCCAGGAATATGCTTCCGTTTCTACAGAAATCTGCATCTATTCCTCGGTCCTACATTTGCAACCGACCGTATAGGATTACATCTTGGCGTGGGATTCTGATAAAATCCCATTTATTAACGCCTCCGTCGAACACAATATCTTCAGCTCCCTCGGAATTTTGTAAGCGTAGAAAGGAGTATTCAAAATAATGGATACATTTGCAATACAAACTAATGCAAACGATTTCTAATATGAATGCACAGGCTATCACCAACGAAAAAGCCACAACATCTTTCAGACTAAACAACAATCTGGTTGAGAGGCTTCGGTACATGGCTCGTCGCAATAACAGGAGTCTCAATAACTTTGTTGGGACCATTCTCTTCGATGTGGCGTACAATGAACCGAATGGCGAGACAATAGAAGCCATCAATGAAGCCCGTAGCGGGAAAAAGATGGACCGTTTCGATATGGCAGAGTTGGACGCAATGATCTCTGCACTGTAGTATGTATATTATTGAACAATTCATTTGATAGAAATTATGAAAAGATTCGTGTTGTTTGCCATTTCATTCATGGTTTCTTTCATGCCTGCTGCAGCACAGTATTTTTCCCTTGGACCTTCGGAGGAGATTCTTAAAGGCGATGTGGCGAGCTATGAGGTGGAAACGGTAGGAATCCAGCCCAGGATGTCTATATCAATTACAGGAAGCAGTATGTCAGCATCCTATGACACTTTGTCGATTGGACGTAGAAGTGTTGTTCACGTTACTTTGGATAAACAGGGACATGAGATTGAACGTCTGATTTATATGGATGATGTTGCTGTGTCTATACCTGGCGGAATTACTTCAACTTCTAATCAAGGTGCTTCCAAGGATGACGTTAAACTTGACACCAAGACTCTAAGAACGTACTATGACAATGGACGTTTGAAACAGAGAAAAGTGTTGACATATTGGACTGGTACGGAGAGTGTCCTG
>JAZUJU010000036.1:0-5362 GCA_045642985.1 Bacteroidaceae bacterium
CCGTGCAGGTAGGATATCTTGGTGTGCTGTATGGGAACTATGGAATTCTCGGCAATCAGCTTGACCTTGTGATCTATGCCGGCCAGATGCTTGGTCGCGTTCAGAATAAGTGCTGCACTTGCTCCAAGAAGCGGGCTTGCCTCTGCCGTGATGATTGTGCCGTCCTCTAGCTCTATCGCGGCTACCTGCTCACCGCTCTTCTCAAAACGCTCCTTTGCCGCCAGAGTAACCTTCCTGTCGTCTGTCGAAATCTTGGCCTGTTTCATCAGCAGGGCAATCTTGTTCACTTCGTTTTCGTCGGTCTTGCCGTCGGCCAGATTGCAGAGAGCGGAATAGTAGCGGCGGATTATCTCCTGTTTCGAAGCCTGGCTGCAGACTTCATCGTCAATGATGCAGTTGCCGGCCATATTCACGCCCATATCTGTAGGTGACTTGTAAGGATTCTCACCGTAGATTCCCTCGAAGATGGCGTTCAGAACCGGGAAAATTTCGATGTCACGGTTGTAGTTGACAGCTGTTATACCGTATGCGTCCAGATGGAACGGGTCAAGCATGTTGACATCGTTAAGGTCGGCTGTTGCAGCCTCGTAGGCTACATTGACAGGATGCTTGAGCGGCAGGTTCCAGATGGGGAAAGTCTCGAACTTTGCGTATCCGGCCCTTATGCCGCGTCTGTTCTCCTGATAAAGCTGGCTCAGGCAAACGGCCATCTTGCCGCTGCCGGGACCGGGTGCGGTGACGACAACGAGCGGTCTTGTGGTCTCGACAAAGTCGTTGCGTCCGAAACCATCTTCGGAGTCAATCAGAGCGACATTGGTAGGATAACCGTCAATAGTATAATGGAAATAGGTCTTTATTCCGAGCCTTTCCAGACGCTTGCTGAAAGCGACAGCACTCTGCTGACCGTTGTAATGCGTAATCACGACAGAACTCACCATCAGCTCCCTGCTTATGAATTCGTCGCGCAGGCGCAGGACATCGGCATCGTAGGTGATACCCAAATCGCTGCGTATCTTGTTTTTCTCTATGTCAACGGCGCTGATGACTATGATGATCTCAGCGCAGTCCTTCAGTTGCATAAGCATCTTCAGCTTGCTGTCAGGCTGGAATCCCGGCAGCACGCGGCTGGCATGGAAATCGTCGAACAGCTTGCCGCCGAATTCAAGATAAAGCTTGTCTCCGAACTGGGATATTCTCTGCTTGATGTGCTCGGACTGAATCTGCAGATATTTGTCATTGTCGAAACCTATCTTCATATCTCTTGCTTTTATTCTGCCTTTCTGCAGATTACGGTTATTTGTGATTCTGCACCGAATTCATCCTTCAATGCCGTTTCTATCTTTTCGGTCAGTGAGTCCGCCTCGCTGATTGTTGTGCTCGGACTGACGGCGATAACGACCTCGATGACACGGCTGTGACCGTTCATCCTGGTCCTGAGCTCAGCAGCCTCGGTTCCCGCCTCTGCGGTCAGTTCTCTGATTTTACCGACCTCTTCGACCGGCAGCGAACCGTCGGTCAATTCACGCAGGGCAGGGAAGAACATCTTTATTGCGATGACCAGTATCAGTATGCTGAGCAGACAGCCCACCAATGGGTCAAGCATGGTCCACTTGCCGCCCAGCAGTATGGCTCCGCCTATGCCTATCAGCGAACCTACAGACGACAGCGCGTCGGAACGGTGATGCCATGCGTTGGCAATCATCGTCTGGCTTTCCACTTTTCTACCCACATGGACGGTCCACTGGAATATGCCTTCCTGAACTATTATCGATATTACCGCCACCCAGAGTGCAATCATGCCGGGGGCTTCGACCGCCGCGCCCGACAGAATCTCCCGTATTGACGATATGCCGTCAGTCATAAGTTCGACGGCGATGACTATCAGCAGAACGCTTATCGCGAGAGTGGCTATCGTTTCGTATTTGCCGTATCCCCAGTTGTGGCGCTCATCCTTGCCTCTTGCGGAAATCTTGACCATCACAAGCACCAGCGCATCGCACACGACATCCGAAAGGGAGTGGATGGCATCTGCAGTCATCGCGGCACTCCGGCCGACTATTCCGGCTGTGATTTTGGCCAGAGCAAGCAACAGGTTGGCAATGGCGCAACCTATCGTCACTGTAGTCATCTTCTTTTCTCTCTCGGTCATCTCTGAAATATATCGTAAATACGGTCCAACTTGTACTTCCTCGCTTACCGAAACGCGAAATTACTCATTTTTCCTGAACTTTTTACTTATTATGTCATGCCTGACAAATGGAAATAATGTTATTTTTGCGATACGTAACTGATTTTAATAACCAAAATATTCTGGATATGAAGAAAATAATGACGATTGCGATGGCTGCGCTGCTGGCTCTTCCGTCAGTAGCACAGACTGAGGCTCCCAAGGATTCCGTCAATCCGAACGATCCTGTATTCACAACAATCAAGGAAATCCCGGTCACTTCGGTCAAGAACCAGAACCGTTCAGGCACATGCTGGAATTTCTCGACCCTTTCATTCTTTGAGGCCGAAATTCTCAAGAAAACCGGCAAGACATACGACCTCTGCGAGATGTTCGTCTGCAACAAGAACTATATGGACCGTGCCGTAGTCAAGGTTCGTATGCACGGTGATGCTCAGTTCAGCGAAGGCGGCTCGGCATATGATGTTCTATATGTGCTCAAGACCTATGGAATCTGTCCCGAAGATGCAATGCCACTGCCGGGTACGCTTTATGGCGATACTCTGACCAACTTCAATCAGCTGTTCGAGGTGATGCCGCCATATGTGAACGCGGTTGCCACATCAAGACAGAAGACCATCAATCCGGCTTGGAAGAATGGTTTGCAGGGCATTCTTGACGCATATCTCGGCGCATGCCCGGAGAAATTTACATACGAGGGTAAGGAATATACCCCGATGTCATTTGCCAGCAGTCTTGGCCTTGACTGGAACGATTATGTGTCAGTCACATCATTCACCCATCATCCGTTCTATACCGAATTCCCCGTCGAAGTTCAGGACAACTGGCGTCAGCCGGGCTCTTGGAACGTTCCTCTGGATGAACTGATCCGCATTATGGATTATGCCGTCGAGAACGGATACACCATTGCATGGGGCGGTGATGTCAGCGAGGACGGTTTTACCAGACAGGGACTCGCACTTCTGTATGACACCGAACATCAGGATCTGGAAGGCTCCGACATGGCTCACTGGCTCAAACTTACAGCCACCGAGAAGACCAAGAAGTTGAAGGATCTTGGCGTCAACGTCAAGGAATCTGAAGCTACTCAGGAACAGCG
Organism: Bacteroidaceae bacterium; assembly: GCA_045642985.1. GTDB lineage: Bacteria > Bacteroidota > Bacteroidia > Bacteroidales > Bacteroidaceae > Colenecus. The sequence continues at coordinate 3,288 of JAZUJU010000036.1, forward strand.
TCAGGAGGAGTTCGACAATTGGACTCTGACCGATGACCACGGCATGCTGATATGCGGTACTGCCAAGGACCAGACCGGACGCGAGTACTACATTGTCAAGAATTCTTGGGGCAAGACCGGCGACCATGACGGTATCTGGTACATGTCCAAGAACTTTATCGCAGCCAAGTGCATGGACATAATGCTGAACAAGAACGCCATCCCGTCCGATATCCGCAAGAAACTTGGCATCTGACAGTATTTCTGTCACTCTTAAACACTACATAGCCGTCCCACCAGATATGGGGCGGCTATTTTTTTCTATAAATAGTTCTACTTACAGCGCCCATACCTCTTCAATGGAGAGCCCTGTACACTGACTGATTACTTCAATGTCAATATTGGCATGCTTTAATTTTCTTGCCGTTTCGATGTTCGCTTCCGCGCGTCCTTCCGCGCGTCCTTCCGCGCGTCCTTCTGCTATGGCTTCGCGTTGTGCATACAGCATTTGCGCTCTCCTGTCTATTTCTGTCGTCATATTCTTGTAATATTTTGTTCTAACTGTAATAGGCATTTTCGCTACCTCGGACTGAACTGCCAGCCGTGCGAGAATTCTGCTTTCAAACTCTTCCGGAAGCTGATTCATATCCTTCAGATGCTTGAAACAAAAATACAGTCTTTCACGGTCATCTGCAAGTTCCTCCCATCTTTTGTTGAAATGCCCTAACTCAACAAACACAAAATGCAGACTGTCAGTCATCTGCTCTCCGGTATGCGAATTGCAAAGTGAATAATGTGTCAGTACACTTCCGTCCCATTCCGGACCGTGCTTTCTGGTGAATCTGTCAATTGAGACTACATAAACCGGTTTCAGCGAATATTCATCAGCCTTTTCCGGAATCTGGCTCTGTATCCCGAATGTCGAGTAGTACAGACATCTGTCAGCGAACCATTCTTGATTCCGCACTTGTACTTCAACATCGATGAAAGTACCATCGTCCGTTATACAGGACACGTCAAATACACTCTTCTTCAACTCCTTTGAGTAGGGTACCTGCCGCTGCTTGTACAGCGTAACCTTCTCAATGTGCCTGTCGGGAATGAACTCGTTCAGCATTGCAATCAGCAGATCCCTGTTTGCCTCTCTTCCGAAAACATACTGGAATGCGACATCGTTCATCAGGTCGGCATAGCGCCCAGGGACGGCATTCGCATCCTTCTTTTTAGAAAAAATGTCTCTCATGATGTAGTGTTATTTAGTATTAGTTGTATGTCATTACATCCGGTAGCGTTTGCTCTTGCGGATGAAGATGGTTGCGAACTTACACAAAACAAATGAAAGTCAATAGACAAAATGTTGATTTTTCTTTGGACACAGCCGGAGGCATAATCACAGCAGGGCTAGGCACGCTGCGCGCCTACTCGCACGGCCCGGAATCCTAAGCTATGAGAACTCGCTACGCTCAGACACTCATAGCTTCTGACGGATTCCAGACCTACTCGCTTAACGGCTCTCCGCTCATACGCCCTTGCCGTGATTATGCCTCCGGCTGCTTGCTGAATCGACTGCTGGAAGTGAAGCAGATTCAACAAGCTGTGCGGTTTTTGTAGTTACTTTGAACATTATTTATTACTTTTATGTTGACGAAATAACAGACCTTATCATAGACGGGGATTCACTTCAGTTTGCAGTTCAAAGTACTGAATGTGATAAAATGTTGAGTAGTAGAGAATTGTATAAATAACATATTGACAAATATCGCGCATTGAACATTGGCTATGACAAAAAAACAATACAATATCACAGACACAGAAACACGGAAAGTGGCAGAGATGCCTTTTGATTCCATGAATACCGCTACAGTACCTACTCAAATAACTGTAAATATAGAAGATGCCTCCATGCTGAAAGAAATCAAGCATGCAATAAGTATGATACGCGGAGTTGTCAGCGTAGATAAGAGTCCTGCAATGAAATCTTACGAACGCGCACGCGCCGATGTCAAAGCCGGACGAATTTTAGATTTTGAAAATGTTGATGCCCTCAAAGCATACTTTGATGCGCTATGATGTATTATCTGAAAACTTCCAATAGT
>JAZUJU010000037.1:0-13300 GCA_045642985.1 Bacteroidaceae bacterium
GCCCGATAGACATCCACTATCTGTGTGTTGTCCAGAACAGCGCTGCCGACATTCAGGCCGTGTTCTGTTTTACGTTCAGACTGAATCATGCCATCGCCCCTCATCGTTCTATTCGTCATCAGCCAATGTGGGATGCTTACCTTATATTCGTTGATATTTACAGGTACGCCGAGCTGAAAATAATAGTCAGGAATGTCAAATATCCGGGTTGACATATATTCATAATGCACCTCTATTACGGAACCGGCTTTGATCCTTTTCGTCACGCTTCCGATTTTGTGTACCTCTCCATCTCTGTAAGGGTCGAGTTCCACTCTCAGTTCTTCCTTCTGCCACAAGACAACAACTGCAGCCGCGGTGTCAGCCTCGTATATCTTCATCTCACATTCCTCTTTGGACACTTCACCAAGTTTTGTGGTAACAGGAATGCGTTGGGCATAGGCAGGAGCAGTGAAAAAAGATGCCATCTGCAGAAATGACGCGACAAAGGCAAGACGATAAAGGCTTTTCTTATTGATGTTGAATTATTTATACAAATACACCGCAATGGAACATTGTGTCGCACTGGATTCTCGGGAGAACTCCAAAGTGGCATTATCAGACAATGTTCCAGACCCGTGTCAACAAAGATATACGAATTGTTTGGAGTAGCAAAACTTTACAAAAGGAAATAACGGGGTCACTTGCAAACTTCCGTGTTTGATATGATGTAAATATTCCATCGATAAGGGTAGGTTTGTACAACTTATCTAATGTAGTATGGATACAAGCCCAAGCGGAAGAACGAGAAGTTCATGCCTCCTGTACAAAGAAACGGCGACACTGTCATCGAACTACTTTCAAAAAATGAAAGCATTCCGTGCTCAATTGCGAGGTGTAAGTGACCTACCTTTCGTTCAAGCTATGCAAAATCTTTGAATAATCTCACACGGAAAATTACAGGAAAGCCGAATTTCTATAATTTTGCAGCGATTTGCCGTCGCCGTCGCACGGCAATTGCCAACTGAAACAAACAAATTAACAGCAATATGAAACATTCCAATTTCAGACCCGGATTCCTGACAGCATTGCTCGTCACAGCACTTGTATCTGGTGTCAGCTCAAACTTGTATGCGGAGACGTATATCAAGGACATCATTATCGGCTCGCACAATAAAGAAGGCGATGCGAAGAAAGCAGTCACGAATAAAGGTTACATCGTCATTGACAAAGATTTGAACAAAGCCTCAGGTGGCAACTACATCTATCTTGGCTACACCACGACTGAAAACGCCAGTGAAGCTATCACGAATATCATAATTATGGACAACGGTAATTTTCAGGGCAGAGAAAAAATTACGATTGACGGATACGAATACCAGAAAGTCAGCGTCTATGGAAGTGACACTGACGGTGGCGACTTGAACCAGGATGCCGGCGGAGCAGACCTGTTTATGTGGTACAGCAGGAGCAACACATCGAGCAGTGTCATACAGTCCATTGATTACACGAGCAACTCCAATACAGCTAATCTGGCGCAGAGGTGCAGTGATGGTTTCTCGCTGGGAGACCCTTGCGATTTGAACTTGAATGCAGGCGGCGAAGTCATATACCTGCATATGAACAAGCATTTTTCAGGAAGCGGCATCCCGCTAGCTGATAAGTATTTCAAGGTAGTTGATTTAGGGAACGGACTATACCAGATTGACGTACCGCTCGCAGTCAAGGATGAGAATGGAACGGTTTACCATTTTGCAGGGACCACCGCGCCCTCCCATATAATACAGTATTATGATGTTACTCGGGAAGCATGGCAAACTGGTTTCCTCGTTGATGATATACGTCCCACAATAACGACAAGCGGACAACAATTCACAGGTAAGTGGCAATATCGTATCTATTCAGTATCATCAGGAAGCAAGCTGATGGAATGTAAAACGATGAATGAAATAGAGGCTTATTATTATAGAAATTATTCTGAGGGTGGCAACGACTCAGACGTCAAGCTGCAATCTTTTTACTGGCAAAAGCCTTCGGGCACCAATATCAGCCAATTCAGATACTACAGCGACGGACATATAAATTTCGACACTTCAACAATCGGATTCAAAGTAACATCACCTGGCATAACTCCAGCGCTGCCGAAAGCTCCGGAAGATATGAATATGATTACAATTACCGACCCGATAATTGACATGCAGGCGACTGACAGCAAAGGTCAATATAACACCCCCGGTAACCAGATTGTCAATGGTGTGACTACCGGCAAGATGTTCAATGTGTACTTGTACAATGCCAGGACCGGCGAATTTGCGAACTCCATTCCTACAGAAAGGACAGACGAGCCGAATATACAGAATTTCCAGTTGGACATTCCCTCTACGCATAACAGGCAAGATTTTGTAGCGCTGATGTATGGTGAATACAAGAGCATTTCAAGTGATGGCAAACAGTCAACCTCGTATCAGGCATACGCAGTTCCATTCACACAAAAGCCATTCCATTCATTAACAGCTGCAAACAATTCAGGATTAGTAAAAAACGAAACAGAGATTGATGACAATGGTGTATTCCACAACACCAACACATTAACCTGGAAAGTTAACAACATATCTGAAGAAGATGTACTGAAAGAGGATGTGTTCCTGATACAACGGGCATACACGTCCGACTTCAGCGATGCGCAGACCCTGGACGCAATCTACATATCCGACACCAGTATGGCCTCAATTGACAGCTATGGCAACGGAACATACACATACATAGATAACAGTGAGGAGGGCGGCATCAATCCCACACAGTTTTCAGACACAACGATAACAGACAAGGACAGAATGAAAGTGTATTACCGTGTTGCACGCTCGTCAGTCAGCAGTGCCTGGGGCAACGATTACAGCGATGGCCAATTCGTTCTCACTGATTCTGTCACACTGCGTAACCATCTCGCTGGTATCACTTCCATCTCGTTCAGCAAGAAAGACCCCGATGCATTTCAGCAAGACAGAACTGTAAGTTTGCATATAGAATTGGGATTGGGGGGCGGCACATATATCCGGAATATCATTCTCGGTACGGGCAGCGACCAAGAAACGGCGAAACAAGCTATCACAGGCAAAGGATTCACCGTTATTGATAAAAACTTGAACGAAGGTGCAGGTGGAGATTTTATCTATCTCGGTTACACCACAACGAACTGGATTGATGAAGCTGTAACGAATATCATAATTACTGACAAACAGGAATTTGAGAGCACAGAACATTTTAGTGTTGACGGATACGATTATTTAAGAGTTCCTGCGTTTACTCCGTATGAAAGCAGCATCTTTGGAAGCGGCATCGGCGAATGTATATATCAGTGGGGGACAGGTGACAGACCCTTGAAAATGTGGTACAGCAAAAGCAACACGGAAGACGACGCTATCCAAGCCATTGAGTTCACAGACAAATCTTATGTGGCAAATCTGGCATTGAGGTGCAGTAACGGTCCCACGCTTGAAGGGCCTTGCGATTTGAACTTGAATGCAGGCGGCTCTGCCATATATCTGCATATGAGAAAAATAAAATCAGGATGCTCTATGTTCTCGCCCGATGCATTAATCCATATAACCCGCTTCAGCTCGGATAGTTGCCACGACAATGGTGTTGACTATGCAAAAAAAGAATGGGACATACACGGAAACGAGTTAAAATGGGACAAGACTGAGAAATGCTACAGTATCGATGTCGATGATGTGCAAAGCCTCTCAAATATGTATTACTATTACACAGCCAATGTTCAAAGTGGCAACACATATTATTATCCGTTAGGCTATTATCCCAGTGCCACCACGTCCGATGAAGACGCAAACGCCTGCTACATTGAAGATCATCCGATAATCGAAGGATTCACTGCAACTTGCGGCACAGAGAAAGGCTGCGTGGCTCTGGAATGGAAACCAAACTATGCTATAAAGAAATTCAAGCTGGAGCGCTCCGAATATTCAGCAGACGGGGAAGACAACTTCGAGACTCTGACACTAAGTTCTGACCTTACCACCAGCTATGTTGACCGGGCAGCGGTTTCGGGACAGTTATACAAATACAGACTGACTGCTTCATTTGACATACACGGAAAGGAATACGAGGTAAGTGATACGGTATATGGCTGGAATCCATATTTTGGAACCATAAGCGGAAAGGTACAGCTTAAGAACGGGGCATTTATGCCCGGCAAAGTGACAGTCAGTATAAAGGGACTCTCTTCTGTAGAAATCAATGCCGTAAAAGTTAATGGCATTACAATGATACCGGGCTACTCAGCACTATTCAAAGACACTATTGTCACGACCGACGGTACTTTCCATTTCGAGAATGTACCATATCAGCGTTCCACACAGTACGAAATTCAGGTCCAGGCTGAAGGTGCGGAATTCTCGGTAGCAGGTCAGGAGGGTATAAAGACATTCACCGCCACCCTTGACGACACGCAGTTCGAGAAGACCGTCGATTTCGTATGCGGCTCCACACGCCAGTTCTCGGGGCGCGTGCTGTACGAGAACTCTACCATCCCGGTACGCGACTGCCGTTTCTATATGAACGGCTCATTGGTGCTCGATGCCAACGGCAATCCGGTCACCACCAACAGCAAGGGTAACTTCTCGTTCCAGCTGCCCGCAGTTGACATGAATCTGCAGGTACGCAAAAACGGGCATACGTTTGCCGAGGACGGATTTGTGCTCGGCAGGAACACTGATATCATCGGTAACGATTCAACACAATTCCACCCCTCGGCCGATTACGACGGGCTGATTCTCACCGACAACACAAAGGTACGTCTGGTCGGCCGTATGGCCGGTGGCGATATTCAAGGCAGTATGCCGCTCGGTTTCGGAGAATCAAAGAACAACCTAGGTGACAATCTGAAGATTGTTATGGAACTTGAGGGTGACAACACGTCGCAAATTGTCTATTACAACGAGCATCCCGATATCACCACACGTCAGGAACTGTTCGCACAGAAAGTTCAGCAAAACGTAAATGTTATATACACAGACTCCACCGATGTGTCGTTCGAGAAAAAGCGCATTGTCATCACTCCCGATGTCAGGACCGGAGAATTCTGCATTGACCTGCCTCCTACGAAATACAAGATTACCGAGTTATCGGCCGACGGTTACCCCACGCTGTTCAACGACGACGAGGGATTTCAGGTTCTTGACCTGAGTAACGCTTCAGACACTCTCATCAAAGCGACCAACGGACCGTTGTTCTCAACAGAATATAACTGCACATACCGCCGCATTCACCATAATCCTGTTAATCTGACTTATTTACAAAAGCCAGCAAGCTATAGCAATAACACACAGGCATTCTATGGTGATGAATCATTCCAGGATGATGGGCTGATAAGTGGAAAGAAACTCAGTATTAATCTCGCTTGGACCGGCAGCGCAACAAACGACACGGTTTTTTCAGACAACTTTGAGAGTGACGGTGCAGGATATGCTAAAGATGATAATCCCTATGTACCAAAGGGTTGGAGTGCTCTGTATCAAGGCACAACATACAGAGGGCGGCATAATACTCATCCACGCGTGTTGCAATACTCTGACGACAGCAAAATCAGATACCCATTCTATATCCGTTCCGAAACTTCTCCTGCATATCTCTCATACGGCGAGGTGGAAGACTCAGGTCTTTCACTCGAACCAGGCAAATACACGCTGTCTTTCTCTACCACCGGATATGCTATTAAGCCGATAATAACAATTTCCGTTCTTGAAGCTGACACAGTTAACGGTATCAGACCTAGCGATAATATAATAGCAAGAGATTCTGTCACGCCACAGTCATACGTATCACATTATGGTTCTAATTATAGAATATCTGATACAACTGACAAGACAATGGATTTTGAGATAACAAAATCAGGATACTATATTATCAGATGGCAGTTGGACAAAGCAGGTGGGCAAGGAGCTATAAATTCAGTACTCGTGGGCAACATACAGCTCACAAAACACAGCGTTACTTCAACATCTGGCACAGATGTTCATTACGCCTTCGGATATCCGGTTTTCGATCCTTTGGCCAAGACAAACGGGGATAACAAATATTACTTTGTAGTATCAGCACACGAGGATTACTATTATAACGGAGTCAGGTCTGACGCGCCTGATGTAGTACCGGTAGCAGGCGGCAGACTGCGGGTACGCAACGGACTGGAGGGTGCACTCAGCGAACAGGAATACACTATGGGTCCTGACGGCAAATCCGAAATTACTGTCAGCGTAGCGAATCCGACATTCAACCTGAGCGATGAGGATGCCCTGCGCAGCCTCACGATGGAAGTTGAAGTCAACGGATACTCATACGCAGCAGAACCTCTCAGAGCATATGTGCTCGGGGCACGCGACAAAGGTCAGGACATTATCACCCTTGATGGCGAGGTAAACGTTCTCGATGTTATCCGCGACCCATACGGTTCAAAGAGCTACGCATACCGCGAGGCAGGAACAGTATATCATTGGGAGAATGAACTTGACGTGAATCTTTCCGCATCTTTAGATGTAACGTTGGGAAATGGCAGCACCAGTACATATATCACAGGAACCTTTGCAGGAGCGGGAGGGGGAGCATTCATTGGGTATGAAACAACGAGTGATATTACATACTCCATTCCTTTCTCATATCCTATATTAGGAGTCAACTTTAACCGCAAGGCTGAATATGAGATGACGCTCAACACACGGATAGAAACCAGTTCAGACCCATACGATGTCGGAGCCGACGCAGATGTCTATGTGGGTACGGTCAACAGTTACACCTTGGGGCGGGCCGAGACCATCTCAATTATTGACGAAAGCACTTACCTTATGTGCAAAAACGCCATTGAAGCCGGAGGAATACGGATATTGGGACATGGTAAAGACGCCTTTAACCGGCCTGTATATATTGCCATATCCGAGAAGTTCGCTCTCACGAAATTAGGAGTGAGAGACTTTGTATATACCCAGAAGCATATCAGGAATGTAATCATCAAAGGCTTGGTGCAGCAATTCAAGTCTATGATACTTACCGGTAAAACACATGACGAGGTACAGACTATTGCCAATAATACCAAGAAAGTTCAATATCGGCTAAGAGATAGCTGTGAATTGGAACTTAACAACACCTGTTATGAGACTATAACGCCTAACGAATGGAATGCAACTGCGGCAGACACATTAAACCCTGGCGAATGCATCAATATGATTAATCAATGGATGAAAGCAATCGATGACAACGAGTCTCAGAAATTAATAGCTATCCACAGTCACGAAAAATTCAAGGAATACAGTGTATCTGCATCAACCAGAATTGAGCATACCGAGTCCGCGTCTATGTACGATAAAAAGAAGACCACCACATCGTTATTGGGTATATCAATAAATGATGCCGAATGGATAGGCGATTTGAATTTTGTTTCAGGTTCTGCTGGAATGACACCTATTAATTCGAAAGACGAAAAAGGACACAAATCTGTAACAAATGGGCAAAACCAAGCTACAGTTGAAATTCTTGGTTATTATTTTGCTATTCAGATAGGGGCTTCTGGAGGACTGGATATCAGCCATAATCCCCGATATGTCAAGAAAAGCACTGCAGGATCAGGATTCGTAATCGAAACGAATGACAACAGCTATTTGGACGTTGACGTGTATAGGGAACTGCCGTATATAACCAAGGATGATGAGGAATTTGCGAGCTATTTTACAGACGGTTCCTGGGACTTTGTGGATACAGAGCGTACAGACAGTGAGGTGGATATGGCAAAAGTACACGACTTTGTATTCTACAAGCGTGGAGGTGCGGAGCGCAACCCCTGGTATGAGCCGGACTCAACCTTTGTCGAGCTTCTTGACGGAAAGAGACAGCCGCTCAGCAATCGTACGCTCAGGATTGACAATCCGAAGATATACATTGAAAACCCTGTGATAAGCAATCTGCCTGTCGGAGAGAAGGCCATATTCCAGCTACGCATAAGCAATGAGACCGAGCTGACAACAGGGGCCGGGCTTGACAGGCCCTCAAGATTCCTGCTGTTCCTGGACAACGAGAACACGCCCGAGGGTGTAACGCTTACTATCGACGGGGCACCGGTGGTTAACGGAATAACATTCCTTATCGCGCCGGGCAACAGCATCACCAAGACATTGCTGGTGGAGCGTTCCGGCAAGTCATACGACTTTGACGACATACGTCTGTACGTGCGCGACGAAGGCGAGACTTTGTACGACTACGCCACACTGAGCGTACACTATCTGCCCAGCTCTACCCCAGTAAAGATTACAAGACCTTACGACAAATGGGTTATGAACACGCTGTCGGCAGTTGACGAGGAGGGCAAATACTATATACCTGTAGAGGTAAGCGGCTTTGATATAAACTACGACAATTTCGACCACATAGAGCTGCAGTACAAGAAACACTCCGACGGCGATTCCAAGTGGATTAACCTGTGTTCGTACTTTGTCAGCGACTCGCTGTACCAGGCGGCTTCGGGCGATAAGGAGATGTTGTACACAGGTACCATAAGCCGCCGTTTCTTTGGCGATATGGATCCTGTCGAGATGGCATACGATCTGCGCGCCGTAAGTTACTGCCGCCTGGGAACAGGATATGTTACAAAGGCATCGGAGGTGATATCCGGAACCAAAGACACACGTGTGCCCGAGATATTCGGCAAGCCTAAGCCTGTGAACGGCATTCTATCCTATCAGGATGTCATATCGTTCCCGTTCAACGAGCCTATAGCATACAACTATCTTGACGAGACATCGAACTTCCAGGTTGTGGGTTATACCAACAACAGCGATGCCGACTACAGCACATCGCTCCGTTTCCCTGAGTTTACCGCAGTGCCTAATCCGCCAAAGAAGACCGATCCTGATTATGAGCAGAAGTACAAGGAATACCAGGAAATACTGGCTATCAAGACCAGCGAGAGCAAGAATGTGCCTATCACAAGCGTAAAGCGCAGTCTGAGCGGAGCAGATTTCACAATCGAGGCAATGCTGAAGCTGGACAATGCCGTAAGCAGTTCATCTTCAATAATATTGGTAAATGACCGTGATTTAGGTATGCAGAACGAGCGTTTCCTGATATTCGGCGAATCGGCGAACGCGCTGTACTTATATGTGAATGGTGTTTACTATATGTCGGACCCCATCGATAACGAAAGATACAGGAACGACAAGCTCAGTATGTCATCATCACTGACACACGTGGCTGTGACTTTCAAGCAGCACGAGAACGTAAAAGAGGGCGAGGAACAAATCAGGTTCTATGTTGATGGTGTAGAGATTTATATTAGAGAGGATCCATACGGCTTTTTCGGGAACAACGACTCCATCAAGACGATAGATGCATACGGAGAAATAAGTATCGGACAGAATATGGTTGGAAATATGGCCGACCTCCGTATATGGGACAAAGCTCTCTCGTTGGGCGAGCTGATGTCGCACAAAGGCAAGCGTCTTACCGGCTACGAACCGGGACTTGTAGGCTACTGGCCAATGGACGAGATGCAGGGGAATGTACTCTACGACAAGGCGGGAGGAGCCGATATGCACTTTGAGAGACAGATCTGGCAGATGCCTGACGGTCAGCACTCACTCGCATTGAATGGTACAAGGATGAACCTGCAGAACGCAGAGTCGTTCCTGCGCTACAGCTACAACGATTTCACGCTCTCGTTCTGGGTTCAGTCTTCGGATTCTGTGAGGGTATGGCCTGAGAACGGCATATCGATATTCCAATCGGGCTCAGAGCTCAATGATGATATGTTCCGCATCTATGTTGACAAGAACAATCTTAAGATGCGTTCAGGCAGCAGGGAGTTCGATTTCTGCACTCAGCAGGAGTTCTTCGATGACAAGTGGCACCACGTGATGGTAGTTGCCAACAAGACATACAACACTGCCGCGATGTATTACGACGGCAGGCAGGTGCAGACGCTGTCGGGCGACGACATTGCCGGTATGCAGGGCCAGGCCACACTCGGCGATGACACATTCAATTGCAACATTGATAACCTTACATTCTGGCATCTGGCTATTCCGTCAAACAATATCAACATAGTAAGAGATATGTCACCGCTCGGCACCGAGATTGGACTGGTATATTATCTGCCGTTCGAAATGAACAAACGGAATTCGCAGAACACGTGGGAGCTGGTCTTCAGCCCATACAATGAGGTGATAGAATATAAGGAAGACGGCACTCAGGCCGAGAAGCGTATAATGCTTACTACCGGTGACTACGACCACGACAAGTATCTGGGCGAAACCGGTGAATACAACGCAGGCGACTGGGCAGCATTCGACAACAGCAAGTCATATCCTACCGTCCGTTCCATGAAGGGCATAACCAACCTTCCGTTCACCTGGACATCGACCGACAACGAGCTACAGGTTAACATCAAGAAGAACGATGTTGAAATCAATCACCAGAATCTGATGGTGACAGTGCGCAGCGTGGAGGATCTGGCAGGCAACACTCTGCACGACCCACAGATGATGACGGTATATGTGGATCGCAATGTCCTGACTTGGGATACGCAGAAGCAGAGCATTACCGTACCATACGGCCAGGGTGCAGATCTGTCGGCTTCATTTACCAACAACGGCGGTCGCGTCCTGAGCTATACCATCGAGAACAACAACTCGTGGCTCACCATTGAATCGGCCGTAATAGGCAGGATTCAGCCTTTGGCCAGTGAGACTGTCAATTTCACGATTGACGAAGGTCTGGCGCCTGGCGTATATTCGGCTGTCATGTCTCTGATTGACGAGAACCAGCTGGTAAGCCCATTGACAATAAACATCTGCATTGAGGCAAGCGAGCCTGACTGGCAGCCTGCAAACGGTAAGGGCTACAGTTTCTCAATGAACCTGATGGGACGTGTAAGGCTTAAGAACGGAAACGGCACATTCTACGATATGGACAAGCGCGACATTGTGGGAGCCTTCTACAACGGCGTATGTGTAGGCAAGGCATATCTTACCGTTGACAATGAGCAAAGTACTTCGATGGTCAATATGACTATCTACGGCGACGCTGATATGAATAACAACAAACGCAATGTCACATTCTCGCTGTGGCGTGCAAGCACCAATAAGATAAGCAACCTTCTTGTTGACGACAATGAGGGTATTGCATTCACCGATAAGAAAATGATTGGATGCCCGCCCGACGAGCCTGTGATTTTCACGCCAAATATCTACAACAAGCAGACTATATCGCTGAATCAAGGCTGGAACTGGATATCCCTGTATGTTGAGCCGAAAGCAGAAACAGGTGTGAAGAATCTGTTTGAATCTGTAGCGACTCTTACCAATGGCGACCGTATTGTACTGGATGGAAAGTCTCTTGAAATAATATCGGGAGTTTGGAACGGTACTTCTCTCGACACAGTGAGCCTGAGGGAGAAACGTACCATACAGATCTACGTAGAGAATCCTGCCAGCCTTTCTGTGATAGGTTCGGAGTACTCGGACAAAGAGCGGTTCGTCACACTGATACCTGGCACACAGAATATTAACCCTGAGAAATGGAATGACCTGCCCTACCTGCTTTCTGTTGACCAGCCTGTGAACATTGCGATGTCGGACTTCTCGAAAGGCCGTGCCAAAGTAGGTACGGTAATAAAGAGCCAGTCGCAGTTCGCCGTGATGGACAATGATGGCAAATGGATAGGCTCACTGGAATATATGCATCCGGGCGAAGGTTATTACGTGCGCTTCATTGACACCGTTCAAATCGATGTAAAATACACCAACACTGATGTCCGCGACCGGAAAGTAAGCAGTGATTCGTACGACACAGAGATTCAGGGTCTCACACTGATTCAGGCCAACGGACATCAGTCCAGCATGCCTGTAATTGCAACGCTTGACGAAGGCAGTGAGTTTATGACAGGAGACCGTATTGTAGCGTATTCAAAAGGTGAGCTTGCCGGTCTGGTCGGACAGACAGTCACTACGAGCGATGACAGGCAGCTGCTCTTTATCACGCTCAATGCCGAGCAGGACGATGAGGTCAACTTCCTGCACATACGCGGCAATGAAGTAATAGGTCAGAGCACCCACGGTGTCAGCTACGATGAATACGGTGTTGCCGGTACACTTGAGAATCCATTCGTCATAGACTTTTCAGGGAAAGGTACAGTCACAGGTGACATCTACAATCTGAACGGTATCAGACTTGACGATGAGGATGTCAGATTGAACAGTGGTATATTTATCATCAACGGAGAGAAAATTTATAGACAGACATATTAAGTCATCAGATTATGAGAAAGATATTTAGCAGATTACTCATCCTTGCCGGCATATTGTTGCTGGCAGGATGCAGCAAAGACGATTTCAACAACGAGGAAGAGCCTGTTACGCCGCCCGTTCCCGCCGATTACGACAACCTGCGCGACTCGCTTGGAACAGCCACACGTCCCACCGATTGGATACCTGTGGCCGAACTGGACCCGACGAGCATACAGCTGCTTACAATCACAGAGAAAGAGCTCCCCACTGATATTACCGCCGAGGATCTTCTGGCAGCATTCGTGGGCAGCGAATGCCGCGCCGTGAGTGAGGTTGACACCGTTGAGGACAAGACTTTGAGTTTCTTCTCGATGGTGATTCAGAGCGCATTGGAGCAGAGCGACACTGAGCAGAATGTACAACTCCGCTACTACTCGCTTCATAACAGGCGCATCTACATAGCAGACGAATTCCCGTTCGTACCGGGAGAGATACTCGGCAGTCTGAATGACGGAGGCTATAAGGTAAATTGGCGATGAAGAGATACTCGTCACTAATCGCCTGCTGCGTACTGATTGCGGCAACCGACATAATATGTTGCCCTGATGGTTATCGATTCATCATCACCACACACAGAATAATCTCGTCCATCCGGATCGACATACCGTACAGGATTTCCGGCGCAGTACACATACGAATTGATGTGGTAGTACTTCTCGCTCAGGGGGTCGGGGCTGGTGAAGAAGACGGCGCCGGGAACGGTGCGGTGGATGGTCCACAGCTTCACGCCGTCGGTCGTGTAGCCGTACTCAGTCTCGTCGCCGGAGTCGAAGGCCACAAACACGGGGTTGCCGCGCATATCGTAGCGCACGCTGCTGATGCCGCGGTAGCTGTCGCCAACAAGGCTGCCGGTGTGGGACTTGCCACGGCGGATCAGGCTCTTCAGGGAGCTGTCGACGTTGTACTCGGTCATGATGTATGCGTAGCTTGTGCAGTCATCAAACTTATGAAAAATATCCGACTTCCGATGCAGCAGGCTG
>JAZUJU010000038.1:0-9685 GCA_045642985.1 Bacteroidaceae bacterium
GGTGACAAATTGACGGCCTTCCAACAAGCAACTGAATATTCAAATTCAGATGAAGTTCATTCGTTGTCCTATAAGAATATCGTTGCTAATTCGATGAAATTTAAAACCGAAGGTGCGGTTGATGATGACCATCTGATTGACTTAGATTTTGATTCTGATCTCAAACGTTCATACTATGTGAAGAATTTATTAAAAGCTACAGAGTATGCATATTATAACGACCTGAGAGAAGCTTATCGAATGTTGGATTTTTTAAATTCGGATAGGCAAGTAACCATCTCGTATCTTAGAGAACTACTTCATAATAGGAAAAGGTTCTTGCGCGGAACATTATATGATTTTTACATATTCCTAAAGGATTTTTTGAAAATTAACTTGAAATCAATAAGGGGTGGCAAAATCAAACCGTTCTATGAAACTCATACGTACGTTGAGATGGCGATGAGTGTGCTACAGTCAGATTGTGATGCAACACACAAGACTATTCATAAAGCAAAGGGTGAAGAGTATAAAAATGTTCTGATAGTCTTGAATGATCAAGAAGATTTAGAGGTATTATACAATCCTGATTTGGATAATAAAGGAGCACATAGGGTATATTATGTGGCAATGAGCCGTGCAGAAGACAACTTGTTCATAACAGTTCCCGCTATAGATGATGAAATTAAGAAAAAATTAGCATCTGTACCGATTAGAATATTAGAACTTACAGACAAATAGGCTCCAAACATCTCTGTCCTCGTCACAATGGACTGATAGTAAGTATTAAACACAATAATCTTATGCACCAAATCATAACAATCTACGGACACGCTCAGTGTGGCAAGTCTGCCTGCATCAATTATGTGAGGGAACTCTTGCGAGAAGGTGGTGAGAGCCTGTCGTCAAATCCTCCTTACTTTGGGGATAAGTGTGAGACGTTCCGATATAAGGGGCAGATAATATGCGTATGCCCTGGAGGCGATACCGAGGAGGTGATAAAGGCGAACTTCGAATATGCCATCAGTAAGAATGCCGATGTCGTCATTACCGGCTGTCGCTCCAAAGGAGCTCCTGTCGATTGGGTTGAGTGGTATGCCAATGAATATGACGCGACCTTGATAAGGAAACGAAAGTCGGTGGAGTATGAACTCTCGAAAGAAACTCAGGACCTGTGTAATAGGGAATATGCACGGGTGATATTTGGATTGTTGTGAGCGATATGTTCACAATCTTAACACTTTGTTTTGGTGGGCGATTTAACAATTTAACATTTAACAATGCACGAACTCCTCACATACACCCCTTCCGACTTCACCGACCTTGCATCGCTGATGCAGGAACTCTCCGGCAGCATCGTCTTCACTCGTGAATCATTAGACCGTATGCTTGCAGACCCGAACAGCCATCTGTACGTGATCCGAGAGGACGGTAGAATAGTCGCTTGCGCCAGCCTGTGCATCTTCCATCAGCCGTTCAGTACGGATGCAACCATAGAATCGGTGGTGGTCTCCTCGAAGATGAGAGGCAAAGGCCTGGGACGGAAACTGATGGAACATCTGATAGAAGAAGCATCACGAATGAATGTGGATTGCATCCATCTGACCAGCAATCCTAAACGCGAAGCCGCCAATGCCCTATACCAGAAATTGGGCTTTGAAAGAAAAGAAACTAATTGCTATACGAAAAAGATTTTTAACGAAAACTATATAAAATGAAACAGTTCAACTTAATGATTCTCTGTGACACCCCTGAGGCAGCTGCCGAGGCGCAGGCTGCGGGTGTGGACAGGATTTTCTATGATCTCGAATATATCGGCAAGTCCGAACGTCAGCACGGGCGTAATGCCGTTCTCTCGCACAACGACATCGAGAGGACTCCGGAATTGAGAAAGGTGCTCACAAGTTCGAAACTCCTTGTGCGCACGAATCCGATACACGCATATACCGCTATGGAGGTGGAGAAGGCTATCGAATATGGTGCCGACATCCTGATGCTCCCGATGGTGATGGATGAGCACGATGTGGCTCAGTATGTGAAGCTGGTGAACGGTCGTGCGAGGGTGTGCATTATGATTGAGACGGCTGCCGCTATGGCACGTCTGGACAAGATACTTGCCGTTCCGGGGGTGGATGAGCTGTTCATCGGTCTGAACGACCTGCATATCAGTATGGGACTCACCTTTATGTTCGAGCTGCTCAGTGACGGATTGGTGGCGTATATTGCCGACAAGTGCAATCGTGCTGGTATGCCGTTCGGCTTCGGCGGTATCGCCAGAATAGGCGAGGGGATGCTGCCTTCGGACAATATCCTTGGGGAGCACGTGCGTCTGGGCTCGACTTCAGTGATTCTCTCGCGCACGTTCAAGGGTGTTGTGGGAGTTGATGCCAATGCCCGTCCGGTAGATTTGAAGGAAGAGGTTCAGAAGGTGCGTGACCGTATGGATGAGATCTACAAGTGGGATAAGACGGATTTCATTAAAAATTGTGAACTTATTAATGAGGCTGTAGATAAGGTGGTTGATAAAATAAGTGGAAGGGCATAATATGGATAATTCTGCTTTGATCCTGCTTGGCTTTTTGCGTGCGTCTCTAGGCAATGAATTCAATGGAGAAGGCGTGGCGCAATTGTCCGTGCAAGAATGGCAACGTTTGGTAAGAATAGCATTCGAACATGGCGTTGCGGCTCTGGCTATGGATGGCTTTGGCGAACTACAAATAAACTCTTTAATCCATTCGGACGAACTTGAAGATTTGCGTTATCAGTGGTCTGTGAGGGTGATTCAGACAGAAGTTCAATATGAAGACAAGTTTATTAAAGCTTCTAAATTTGCCGAAGCCCTGAAAAAAAGAGGCGCAAAATGCATGGTGTTGAAGGGAATGTCCTTTGCTACTTATTACCGTCAACCCAAGCATAGGGAAAGCGGTGATTGCGATGTGTATTTGGGAGCCGATTGGAATACAGGCAATGAGTTGGCTGTCAAGATGGGCGGTCGCTATGAGTTCGGCACATACAAACATTCACATTTGTCCTTTGGTGGTCTTCTGGTCGAGAACCACAGGTATCTTACTGATTTCAACGCTACGAAGCAGGGCAAAAAGATTGAAAAACTACTTGAGCGGGTTATCGCTGATTGTGACGGCCGATACATTGAAAATAGTTATTTGGTCTGTCCCAGTGATTATTTCAATGCGCTTTTCTTGATTAAGCATGCTCATGGTAATTTTATAGGTGGGGGGCTGACGTTAAGAATGTTATATGACTGGGCTGCTCTTTTGATGTGCTGCCATGATAGGCTGGACTGGAGTCAGTTGAATGCGGATTTGTCTGAATGTAAGCTTCTCAGATTTGCGAGTCTGATGACTTCTCTTTGCGTGAAGTTCTTTGGCGTCGACCCATCCAATCTCGGAATTGGGTTGTGTGATGATGATGCTTTAGTGAACGAGGTAATGGGAGACACTATTTCGGGTGGTATTAATGCTAAGGGCGTTGAAAACTTTCTACAAAAGAGTATTAGAATATGTCGACGCTTTTTGCGGATATGGCATTATAGGACTCTTGCCACAGAAACTGTACCCCGTATGATTTGGAATAATTTTGCCTTCAGTTCTTACATGAAACGCAAGATTGAAATGTGAGTTATAGTAAAATGACTTTTCATAGCACGAGATCATAATTCAAGGAAAAGATTAATATATATAATCATGTCGGAAGAAAGAAAAACCATCTACCTGTGCCTGGCGCATATGAGTGAGGATGGTGCTGAGCAGAAGTATGTTAAGGAGGCGTTCGACACCAATTGGGTGGTGCCGATGGGGCCTAATGTGAATGCTTTCGAGCAGGATTTGGCGGAATTCGCCAACAGTAGGACTGACGGCGCTGAGCCGTTGGACCGCAGGGTGGTGTGCCTGAGTGCGGGCACGGCGGCGGTACATCTGGCGCTGCTGAACTGCGGCGTGGGGCCGGGTGACGAGGTTTGTGTGCAGAGCTTCACTTTCTGCGCATCGTCGCATCCTATTACATATCTGGGCGCCAAACCGGTGTTTGTCGGTTCGGAACCTGTTACCTGGAATATGGATCCTGAACTGCTGGAGAAGGCTATTTTGGACCGCAAGGCGGTAACGGGCAAGTATCCGAAGGCTATCGTTCCGGTGGCTCTGTATGGTATGCCGTACGACTGCACGCGCATCATGGCGATTGCTGACAAGTACGGGATTCCGGTGGTGGAGGATGCTGCCGAGGGCATGGGCAGCCGTTTTGACGGTCAGGTGCTGGGCACTTTCGGCAGGTTCGGCGTGCTGTCGTTCAACGGAAACAAGATGATTACGACATCGGGTGGCGGAGCTCTGATCTGCCGCAGTGCCGATGATGCCAACAATGTGATGTGGTACGCTACTCAGGCGCGCGATGCGTATCCTTATTATCAGCATACGGCAATCGGATACAATTATCGGATGAGTAATGTGTGTGCGGGTATCGGCCGCGGTCAGATGACGGTGCTGGATGCTCATATCGCCCATCACAAGCACGTGCAGAAACTGTACGAGGAACTTCTGGCTGATGTTCCGGGCATCAGTATGCATCGGCAGCCGACCGTGATCAATCCGTCTACGGGAAGGCCTGTCTATGATGCGAATTTCTGGCTGTGCGCCGCGACGATTGATCCTTCGGTGCATGTCGCCGGTCAGGAGAATGCCTACAAGAAGGTCGTCCGGACTGCGGTGGGAGGTGCTGCGGGCGTGATTCACGCTGTTGACTGCGCGACTACCGACTGCCAGCCGAACGATAATGTCGAGGCGCTGCGCGTGTTTATGCTGGAGCGCAAGGTTGAGTGCCGTCCGCTGTGGAAACCGATGCACAAGCAGCCGGTCTATGCCGGTTCGCCGGTCTATACCAACGGCGTGGAGGAGTCGCTGTTCAAGGTCGGCTTCTGCCTGCCCGCCGGCCCCTACGTCACCGATGACGACGTGTGCTACATCGTCGACTGCATCCGCCAGGCTACAAGCATCTGAGTTGCACACTACGCGAATGATTTGCGTAGTGCGCAACTTTTTGTAATAATTGAGAGAATCAGATTGTTATGAGTCTTGTTTGGGTCCTGTTGATTGTTTCGCTGGCTGTTTCGGCCATCGGGTGGAAGTATTTCATCTATTTCTTCAGTTTGGGGTATGGCTTCAGTATCGTCGCTTTGGGTGCGGCTGTCGCTATTATGTTTTTCGGCTCGGCATCGGTATCGTCGCTGATTCTTTGTGCGGTCCTGATTCTATATGGATGTCGGCTCGGACTGTTCCTCTACAGGCGTGAGAAGAAAAGTGCTGCGTATCGTAAGATTCTGTACGACAAGTCTCTGCAGGAGAAGAAGCCGGTGATGGAGGTGATTGTGGTATGGGTGTTCTGCGCTCTGCTTTATGTGGCTGAGGTGAGTCCGGTTGCATTCAGGCTTCAGAATGAGGCTGCCGGTATGTCGGTGAGCGGCTTGTGGGCGTATGTCGGGGCTGCCCTGATGGTTGTCGGGGCTGGGCTTGAAGCGGTTGCGGACGCTCAGAAATCGGCGGCAAAGAAGGTGAACGTGGGCTCGTTTGTCAGTACGGGGGTGTATCGTATTGTGCGTTGCCCGAACTACTTGGGCGAGATCCTTCTTTGGACGGGGTGTTTCGTTTCGGGCATAGGTGCATCGCTAGCTGTATGGCAGTGGATAGTTGCCGCAATGGGATACCTCGGGATTCTTTTCGTGATGTTCAGCGGTGCGCGTCGTCTTGAACTGCGCCAGAACAAGGTCTATGGCGATAATCCGGATTACTGGAAATACGTGCAATCCACGCCAATTCTAATCCCGTTCATTCCGCTTTACAGTGTCGCCAAATACAAATTCTTAGTCGCTTGATTTGCGCGCTACGCGAATGATTTGCGTAGTGCGCAACTTTCAAACAAAGTTGTGTGCCTCGAGTGCTCAAATGATTCCATGTCTCTTTTTGATGTGGTATCGTATGGTACTGGCGGGGATGCCGAAAGTCCGTTCCAGAGTTCTGTAGCCAATCTTCGGGTACTTTTTACGCACAAGGTCTATGGCGGTTATCTTTTGATCGAAGTCCATAGACGGTATTTGTAATCTCATTTCTTCTTTTACATACTCCACTACTATTTCGTCAGGAGTTTGCGCGCTACACGAATCATTTGCGTCTGCGCAAGATTCGATGAAGTCGGCATCATTGGCTTCGCGTCTGGTGCGCTGACTGAGGCATTTGAGATATTCCTCGCGTGAGTTGCCGAACAGAGATTCGACGATGTCAGAGCGGAAAACCCCATGCGGTGGGACTATCTGTCCACTGTGAGTCATCATCCATCCCTCTGGTAGTTGCACCCGTGCTGGAAGATAGGCATGGGCGAGGTTTTCGGGAAGGTTTTCCGCATCGTAAAAGCCATGCTGGTTTTCGCGCTCCATCCCGAATACATATCGGGCGGTGCTGTATTCGTAGTCAATGAATTTTCTTCTGATGCCGTGATGCAGCACATTGCGAATGTGGTAGCAGATGCAGTCCTTAATATCATCACTATTATACAGAACTGCGTGTTTTAACGTCCGGGTTCCCAATGTGCCATGAACATGATATCTGCGATTGTGGTACTGGGTAATACTAAGCCGGAAGTGTCGTTTGAAGCGAGTCCGATGGTCTTGATCTTGGAAAATGCCGGTCATGTGCAGGTGATTGTTCAGTATCTCTGCGGATAAAATCTCGGTTTGCGTTGCCTCGGCACTCAGCCAGAGCCTGTTCCACACATTGATCATATCCACTTTGTCAAAAAACATGTCCTGCTGGAAATTCCCTCTCAAGTACAAATGTTGCGCGCTACGCGAATCATTTGCGTCTGTGTCTTTTTTCATGGCTTGTATAAAAAGTTTATTGCTTGCTCAATAGCAAGGCAAAAATAGCGGTTTCCATCGAGTCTACATACAACTTTCAGACAAATAGTTGCGCGCTACGCGAATGATTTGCGTAGTGCGCAACTCAGATGGAGAGGCCTTTGACTATGCGCTCGATCTGGGCGGAGTGGCGGAGCAGCTCCAGAAAGATGTCGGCTGATTTCTTGCGGTAGCCGTCTTTCAGGCGGTGCACGCAGCCGGTCATCGAGTAGTTGGCGCCCTCAAGTGGGACGGCTACCAGATTCGGGCGGTAGAATGTTGCCAGCGATGATACAATTGCTATCAGGTTGGTGCACTGCACGAGGTCCATAATCAGGTCGGGGTCGTTGACTTCGACGGTGACGTTCAGCCTGCGGGTGTCAAGACCCAAGAACCGGTCGAATGTGCGGCGGGCCTGCAGACCTTTGCCTGGAAGTACGATGCGGTGGTTCTCCAGTTCTTCGAGCTTGAGCGACCGGCGTGATGCCAGCGGATGTCCGCGCCGCATAATAGCACTGAGGTTCGATTTGAAAAGCGGCTCCGATTCAATATCATCATAAACCTTGACGGGTTTG
The DNA here is from genome assembly GCA_045642985.1 of Bacteroidaceae bacterium. Taxonomy (GTDB): domain Bacteria; phylum Bacteroidota; class Bacteroidia; order Bacteroidales; family Bacteroidaceae; genus Colenecus. The sequence goes on from JAZUJU010000038.1 coordinate 7,456, forward strand.
AAGGCGAGAGCTAAATCCAGTTCCCTTTCGCGCAGCAAGTCAATAAGGTCTGCTGCCGTCTCGGACTGGATTTTCAGTTTTACACCGGGGTTCTGTTTCAGGAAATTGCTTGCGGCATCGGCCAGAATGGCGCTGAACGAGTGGGTGGTGCCGATGCGCAGCGTGCCGGCAACGGCGCCTTTCAGATCTTTCATCCTATTGTTGCAGATGTCTGCGTCCTGTATGGTCTGAACGGCCAGTGGAAGCAGTTCCTCGCCCGCTTCGGTCAGCGCGATTGCGTGGCCGCTCCGGTCGAACAGCTGTGCGCCGATTTCATTTTCCAGTTGCATTATCTGCTGTGAGAGTGTCCCCTGAGTGATGAAAAGCCTTCTGGCTGCCTCGGAAAAGTTCAGTGTCTTGGACACCATCACGAAATATCTGAGCTGTCGCAGTTCCATATCGTATCGCTGTGGCAGTTTAACGTTTAATATGTAAATACTCCGGCGGCATTGTAGCGTCTGCCGTCATTATCGATGACAATCTGGCCGTTTACAATGCGTTTGACGGCTGACTGTTCCCCGGTTTGCGATGACATAGTCTGTGGCACAGCGGAACTTCGCTTGCGTACCACGGTAAAACGTACAGCGTAATAGCCGGTAGCCCCTTCCACCTCGGGTACGACAATCCATTTGCCGTTTTCATTGTATACACTGACATACGTCTCCATAAAGTATGGATGTTCCGTAGCGACAATCTCTGCAGATTCTTCGTATTCATAGTCCGGCGTCGTGGGAATCTGTAAGACGTAATAATCGATATCCTGGTATCTGTGAATGGAGGCATCCATAACCGTTACCGTTACTGTGTCACTCTCGCCGAATGTCACCGCCACAGGGGTAGCCAGTTCTGGCGTGTCATTCGGCTCGTATGGGTCGATGGCAACAGTGTCCTGTACAGTGATCTTGGTCGGATTCGGGTAGTAGCGGCTGCCTGCAGGGCGCTGCTCATTATCTTGAACCAGCATCAATGTAAGTCTGTATGTGCCGGCGTCAACTTTAGGCGTCACACGCGCGGTGAGAGTGCTGTCGGGTCCTGACCATCCGGTTATTGTGCCGACAGCGACGGTGTCACAGGGATCGCCACAGTCCATAGGGAACAGTACCCATTGGTAAGCACCTGTGTATTCGCCCGGAGCCTGTCCTACATAGCTGATGTCCACCGATATTTCGGCTTCCTTGCCTTTGGCGAAGTACATTCCGTCGGTTATGGTTATTTCACCGTTCATTTCCACTTCGTCCCAGTGCTTGATCTCAAACTTTGCGATAGCTGAATAATCCTCATTGTCAGTGTCAATGAATATGAGTGTGCTGTCTGCCATAGCCAGGAAAAGCGACAGTTCGTATTTGCCCGGCAGCAGGTTCATTTTGCTCAGGGTGTCGATACTGACATTGAGCTGCTGATGCTTGGGTATGGTGATATTCTGCTTTTCGGTCCATACGTTGATGAAATCACCGTCTTCGTCGAACAGTGCCGCAACAAGGTTGCAAGTCACTTCCTTGCCTTCGTTCAGCAGGGTGGTGTTGATGCTGAATGGCTGGCCGTATTGGATTTCCGCCGGGTTGGATGTCCATTTGGCGGCGTAGGTGACATCGGTTATGTCGGCTATTCTGGAGCTGTCCGGTTCAATATGAATTATAGCCATCTGTTCCTGTGTGAAATCATATATGGTGGTTTCGTTGCGGACCGGGTTCATTGCCTTGACTGAGAAATATCCGTCACACTGGCCTTTCCATCCCCAGTTGATATGTATGCGCGATGACGAGTCGTAGCCGTCGCAGACGAAACAGTGCCCTCCGCGGGAGCCGGTACCGCGGTATATCATAACACGTTTGTTGTCTATCTCGTTACGGATTACATTCAGCCATTCTGTGTCGTTGGCGAATTTGTCGCGTTCCACCAGTTCGGCGGATGGTTTGTAACCGAAATAGCGGACAATGCGGGTGGCGATGAGTGGTGTGGATGCACCGCTTCCGCGCGGACCGTATCCCATATCTACAGCTATGCCGCAGTCGGACATCAGCAGTGCTACGGCGTTTACCTCCTCAGGCGTACTGTTTTCATCCAGGTGTTCCGGCATATTGTCCCAGTCATAGAAATGCTGTGAGAAGTCCGATGACAGATAGCCGTAGCGCTTGTCGGTATATGCGTGGAAACCCCAGCCGTGTTCGGGATATTTCCAATAGCGCAGAAT
>JAZUJU010000039.1:0-9509 GCA_045642985.1 Bacteroidaceae bacterium
CGGTTCCGTCATAGACTTCGCCGACCTCAGGTATTGCAACGATTGCACGAATCTTTGCGACAGCTGCGTCGATGCAAGCCTTGTTGGTTCCGGCAATCTCAATCTTGCCCACGCCGTCAACCTCGTCGATGCTGCTCTTGGCGCCGGTCTCTTCCTGCATTCCCTGGATAATCTTTCCGCCCGGGCCTATCACGGCACCGATGAACTCCTTAGGAATAGTCATCATCTCGATGCGCGGAGCATGAGGCTTGAGATCAGGACGCGGCTCTGCGATGCACTCGGTAATCTTGCCGAGGATGTACTCGCGGCCCTGCTTGGCCTGTGCCAGAGCCTTTTCCAGAATCTCGAATGAGAGCCCGTCGCACTTGATATCCATCTGTGTGGCGGTCAGACCCTTGACAGTACCTGTGGTCTTGAAGTCCATATCGCCAAGGTGATCCTCGTCACCGAGAATGTCGCTCAGGACTGCATACTTGTCCTCGCCCGGGTTCTTGATAAGTCCCATTGCGATACCTGATACTGGATTCGCAATCTTGACGCCTGCATCCATCAGAGCCAGAGTACCGGCGCAGACGGTAGCCATTGACGAAGAGCCGTTTGACTCGAGAATATCGGAAACCACGCGTACACAGTATGGGTAATCGGCAGGAATCTGTCCCTTCAGGGCACGCCAAGCCAGATGGCCGTGACCGATTTCGCGGCGGCCTGTGCTGCGCTGTGCCTTTGCCTCGCCTGTGCAGAACGGCGGGAAGTTGTAGTGCAGCAGGAAGCGCTCATCGTGCTGGTCAAGAACATCGTCCACCATCTTCTCGTCATCCTTTGTTCCAAGGGTGACAGAGCAGAGAGACTGGGTCTCGCCACGGGTGAAGATTGATGATCCGTGAGGGCCTGGCAGATAGCCGACCTCGCACCAGATAGGACGGATGTCAGTGGTCTTGCGGCCATCCAGACGCTTGCCCTCGTCCAGAATGCAGCGGCGCATTGCATCGCGCTCCACATCCATATAGTAGGGGTCAATCAGAGCATCCTTCTCGGCCAGCGCGTCCTCGCTCATATCTGCGTGAGCCTCGTGATATGCAGCCTTGAACTCATCGCGTACAGCCTCGAAATTGGCTTCGCGTGAATGCTTGTCGGCATTGCCCTGGGCAGCCAGATCGTAAGACTTCTGGTAGCAGTTGTCCTTGACAGCCTGACGGAGTTCCTCGTCGTTGTTCTCGTGGCAGTACTCGCGCTTGACGGTCTTGCCTACCTCTTCGGTCAGTTCCATCTGAGCCTTGCAGTGGCCCTTGATAGCATCGTGAGCGGCTTTCATTGCGCCGAGCAGGTCAGCCTCGCTAACCTCCTTCATCTCACCCTCGACCATCATGATGTTGTCGTATGTAGCGGCAACCATGACATCCATATCGGCCTTCTCAAGCTGCTGGAATGTCGGGTCAATCACATACTCTCCGTCGATGCGGGCTACGCGGACCTCGCTGATCGGACCCTGGAACGGGATGTCCGAAACGGCAAGGGCTGCAGAAGCTGCGAGTCCTGCCAGAGCGTCAGGCATCTGCTCGCCGTCGGCCGAGAAAAGTATGATGTTTACGAAAACCTCTGCGTGATAATTGTCAGGGAACAGAGGACGAAGTGCACGATCCACCAGACGGCAAGTCAGAATCTCGTAATCTGACGGTTTGCCCTCACGCTTTGTGAAGCCACCGGGATAGCGGCCTATTGATGCATACTTCTCTCTGTACTCTACCTGTAAAGGCATAAAATCTGTTCCGGGAACAGCATCTTTGGCGGCACATACAGTGGCCAGAAGCATAGTCTTGCCGCAAGTCAGCATGACTGCTCCATCGGCTTGTTTTGCCAGTTTCCCGGTCTCCAGCTTGATGACTCTGCCATCCGGAAGCTGGATCTCTTTTGTTACAATGTTCATCTTTTAAAAATTAAATAACGCATTTGGCGCGAATTTACTGATTTTTCTTCAAAATGCGCCATTCCCGCCGAAAAACTTCCAGCAGTCCGCACACCGAGCAGCTGCAGGCATTGCCAGGATGCGGGCGTATGAGCGGAGAGCCGGAAAGCGAGCAGGCCCGCAGACCGTCAAATGCCATGAGTGTCTGAGCGAAGCGAGTTCTCATGGCATAGGACTGCAGGCCGTACGAGCCGGCGCGAAGCGTGCTTAGCCCGCATCCTGGCAATGCCTGCAGCTGCGGTGCAGAATCGCAGTCAAAGGATGCGGTGCAGAAAGGTTACTACCGATAGGAGAGGATGGTCTGGCTCTCGGGATCAAGTATGCGGCGGGCGACCTCAAGCATCTGACCGGCGGTGATGGCCTCGATACGGCGGATAAGCTCAGGACGGGTCTGATACTCGCCGTACTGCAGGAACGCCTTACCCATGCCGAGCGCCACATTCTCGAAATTGTCGCCCGAAACGCCCATCTGCCCGATGAGCTGCTTCTTGGCCGCACGCAGGCGGGCATCGCTGAGCGGCTCGCGGCACATCCGTGACAGTTCCTTGAAACACAGCTCAGTACAGCGGTCCGCATCGTCTATGTCGCAACCAAAGTAGATGCAGAACACACCAGTGTCAGTATAGCTTGTAGAGTTGCTCTCGACATTATAGACCAATCCCCGTTTCTCGCGCAGGCTCAGGTTCAGACGGCTGTTCATTCCTGGACCGCCCAGGATATTGTTCAGCAGATAGAGAGCCAGCCTGTCGGAATCCGTTCCGCAGACCCCGCGGTTGCCTATCATCACGTGAGCCTGATGCGTGTCGCGATGCGTGCAGACAGTCTGCCTGACATACTCCGGAAGCGGTTTACGGGTGCGTGCGAACGTAGAACGCGCCGTCTGGCACGCGGCGTGACGGGTAACAGTACGCAGGACCTTCTTCCAGTCCATATCGCCGTACACGAAGAACACCATATTCGACGGATTGTAATGACGTGCGGCAAAGGCGGCGAGGTCGCCACTCGTGTATTTCCTGAGCTGTTCCTCGGTACCTAAAATATTGTTGCCCAACGGGTCACCCTTGAAAAGCAGCCCTTCGAAGTCATCGAAGATAAGATCGGAAGGGGAATCCTCGTAACTCTGGATTTCATCGATGATGACACCCAGTTCCCTATCCATCTCGTGCTGCGGATAAGTGCTGTGGAAGACCAGATCGGTGAGCAGTTCCACAGCGCGGTCAAAGTCGGTGTCAAGACAGGCCGTGTAATAGACCGTCTCCTCCTTCGAAGTGAAGGCGTTAAGATCACCTCCGACTGCCTCCATCCTGTTCAGAATGTGCCAGGCACGCCGTTTCTCTGTTCCCTTGAACGACATGTGCTCGATAAAATGAGCAATACCCTGCTGTCCGGGAAGCTCGTCGCGCGTACCTGCTCCCACCGTGTAGCCGCAATAGACCACATTGGTCGGCGATGGGAGGAATATCAGTCTGAGACCATTGTCAAACGTCTCGGTATATGCTGCCATCTGTTGTCTGTCTCACAAAAACGGGCGCAAAGTTAACGAAGAATGAAATAATCCGTACCTTCGTGACACAAATAAACGGCGATATGAGAAAAGTTGTGGGCATTAGCGAGACGGTTTTCGACATTCTGTTCAAGGACGACAAACCGATGGACGGCGTACCGGGCGGCTCAGTGCTGAACTGTATGCTTTCACTCGGAAGGACAGGTACACCAGCCTGTCTGATCAGCGAGACAGGCGATGACCACGTAGGCAGGCTCATTGCCCGGTTTCTGACCGACAACGGGGTGTCAGCCGACTGCGTGGTGTCCGGTGCGGGCAAGAAGAGTTCCGTATCGCTGGCATTTCTAGACGAGAACAACGATGCCCACTACACCTTCTACAAGGATTATTCCAGCAGCCAGTTCCAGTTGAAGACGCCCCAGGTCAACCCCGAGGACATTGTCATAATCGGTTCGTATTTTGCCGTCATTCCATCGCTAAGGCCACAGGTGAAGAGCTTTCTGGAATACGCAAAGAGCCGCGGAGCCATCATCTACTACGACATCAATTTCAGGCCGAACCATATTGCCGAAAAGGAGATGCTGATGGAATCTATACGCGAGAATATGAGGCTGGCAGACATCGTGCGCGGGTCGGCTGACGACTTTGAACTTCTGTTCGGACATTCCTGCACCGACCGACTCTGGAACGAGGAGATTTCGCCCTACTGCAGTTCGTTCATCTGCACCCGAGGAGCTGGCGGAACCGATCTCAGGACAGCATCGTTAAGCGAGCATTATCCATCACGCAGCATACAGACAGTCAGCACGGTAGGCGCAGGCGACAGCTTCAATGCCGGCATTCTGTACGGCATCATACGCTGCGGGTTCAGGCAGGCCGGAATAGCGGACCTTGGCCGCGGAGAATGGTCACGGCTGATTGAATTCGGAACGGACTTCAGTTCGGATGTGTGCCAGCGCACTGAGAACTGCATCAGCCGCGAACTGGCGGCAAAGTACAAGACAGGCGTTTCTTAGAAAACCAGATTGAAACTTGTGCCCAGGCTCAGGTTCATGCCATAGCCGCAGTAGCAGTCCAGGCCGCAGTAGCAGTTGATTTCAGAGTAGTTTGAAGTGCGGATTGACAGTCCGGCACGGGCATTGGCATCGAAATTGGTCGGGAACGAGTATTCGCTTATCTCGTATTTGGAATCGATGAGACGGGTGTCTGCACCGATAGCAAGACCGAGAGCAAGGTCTGCGTATGCAGCGACAGGGCCATAGACGGAATGTCTGGCAGTGGCTCCGGCACGGAACGACGCCAGATACGGGAGCGATTCGCTAGTGGTCTGAAATACCTTGTCGTCGCGGCTCCAGCGGAGCTGAGTCATATCGAACGACACAAGCGCACCCGCCCAGTCATTGAGCATTTTTACTCCCTGCATGCCTATGGTGTAGCCAGGGCGCAGGTTTCCATCATCAGAGCCAGGCCCGAAATCGGCAAAGCGATTGAAATTGTACGAGGAGTTCAGACCGAACGACCAGGTCCTGTCTTCGGGACAGTATTTTTGCGGACGGTATGTGTCCTCGCCAAAGATAATTCCGTCAAGCCAGTAGGCGAACTCGGCACTGAAGATACCGATGCCGGCGCCTGTCAGCACGTCAGACATCCAGTGCTTGTCGGCTGCGATGCGGGACAGTCCCATCCCAGTGGCGACGCCGTAGCCTGCCACACTGATCCAGGGACTGATGCTGCATCCGTATTCCTTGTGAAGCATAGTGGCGGCATAGAATGTGATAGCCGTATGCCCTGACGGGAATGAGTTGTCCTCACTCGCATCGGGACGCTGACGCTTGAACGAATACTTCAGGGCAGATGTCAGCGCGACATCCATAGCAAGGCCGGCAACGGCATTGACCAGCAGTCTGTTAAAGCTGTCCGACTCCTTGCCGTATGTCGCCGGCAGGAACACGTATGTGCCCAGCATCAGCGCTCCCGGGGCATAAAGCATCATATCCGAAATCCATCGAGACTGTTCGCCCTGAGTGAAACGGCCTATATCGTCCTTGACAGCATAGTCCTGCCAGGTGCTTCCGACCGCGGTCAGTGCCAGCGGAAGCAGGCTCTGCACGAGCAACGATTCGCGATTCTGTGATTTGGAATTTTCCTTGAGGTAACCCGGGTCATACGTCATTTTCAGATTCGACGGATGAGTGACAGCCGGTGATGCTGCCGATACGGGAAGCATCATGAGTGCGGCAAGAGTCATAAGTAGTATTTTGCGCATAATGTCAGAGCTGCTGCATGTCGTTGAGATGCTTGTAATAACCGTTCAGAGCCAACAGGCTGTCGTGAGTTCCGCGCTCCACTATGCGCCCTTCGTGAAGCACGCATATCTCGTCTGCATTCTTGATGGTGGAGAGACGGTGCGCGATGGCGATGGTGGTGCGATCCTTCATAAGACGTTCCAGAGCCTCCTGCACCAGACGCTCCGACTCGGTGTCGAGGGCGCTAGTAGCCTCGTCGAGAATCAGAATCGGCGGGTTTTTGAGTATGGCGCGGGCTATGCTGATGCGCTGGCGCGGACCGCCGGACAGGAGACAGCCGCGGTCACCGATGTTGGTGTCGTAGCCTTTCTCCGACTCCATAATGAAGTCGTGTGCATTGGCAATCTTTGCGGCCTCGATTACCTGTTCGCGTGTCGCCCCCTCAACGCCAAAGGTTATGTTGTTGTAGAAGGTGTCGTTGAACAGGATGGCCTCCTGATTGACATTGCCCATCATACCGCGGAGCGAACGCAGCGAGATGCCGCGGATGTCGGTACCGTCAATCGTCACGGAGCCATCGCAGACATCATAGAATCGCGGCAACAGGTCGACCAGAGTCGATTTGCCGGAGCCTGACTGTCCCACAAGTGCAATCGTCTTGCCACGCGGAATGGTCAGGTCGATGTTCTTGAGTATCGGACGGCCGTCCTCGTAGTGGAAGGACACGTTTCTGTATTCGATAGCGTCCTTCACCGTCTCGGTTTCGACCGGGTCCGCACAGTCGGTTATGTTGTTCTCGGCCAATAGTATCTTGTCAATGCGCTCGACCGATGCGAGTCCCTTGGGTACGGCGTAGCCTGCACGTGCAAAGTCCTTGATAGGATTGATGACGCTGTAGAGAATGGTCAGATAATATATGAATGTGGCTGCCTCTATTTCAGCCCTGTCGCCGAGGATGAGCGAGCCGCCATACCAGAGCACCAGCACGATGAGGGCGGTTCCCATAAATTCGCTGACCGGGTGCGCCGATGCCTGTCGGATGGTTACGCGGTTGCTGGCATGTTTGAGCTGTTCGCTGCTTTCGGTAAAGCGGTTGGACATCTTCTTTTCGGCCAGGAATGCCTTGATGACGCGCAGTCCGCCAAGGGTCTCCTCAAGCTGCGACATCGTGTCGCTCCAGCGCGACTGCACCTCGAGCGACTGTGCCTTGAGCTTGCGGCCGATGAGTCCCATCACCCAGACGATGGCCGGAGCCACGACAATGGTGAAGGCTGTCATCTGCCAGCTTATGACGAAGAGTCCCGTCATATACACGATTATCAGGATGGGGTTCTTGATGAGCATATCCAGCGAACTGGCAATGGAGTTGTCTATCTCGGTGACATCGCCGCTCATTCGGGTGATGATGTCGCCCTTGCGTTCCTTTGAGAAGAACGACATAGGCAGGCTCAGCACCTTGTCATAAACTTTGACACGGATATCGCGGATGACGCCGTTGCGCAGCGGCACCATAACGGCCGATGACGCAAAGTAGCATCCGGTCTTGAAGAATGTCAGCACCACAAGTATGAGTCCCAGTATGAGCAGCGCTGTCGAAGCGCCGTACTGGTCAATCCACGAGGTCACGTAATAGTAGAAGTTGTTCTTGAGCGGAGCGAACTCGGGCAGTCCCATACGGCCGTATGTGACCGGCATAAGCTGATAGGTAGTCTTGTTTATCTTGAAGAGGAGTTCAAGTATCGGTACTATCAGTGCAAACGAGAAAATGTTGAGCAGCGCTGAGAGCAGGTTGAAGATGACAGCCCATACCAGATTTTTTCTGTAAGGTCTGACGAACCTGCCGAGGAATCGGAACAAATCTTTCATTCAGTGTCGTTTTATACCGCAAAGTTAGCAAATATTCCTCTATCTTTGCCATATACTATAATATCTGTCACATGGCAAACAAGATGGCGGCACTGGCCAAGGATACGGCCATTTACGGACTGAGCAGCATATTGGGGAAATGCTTCAATTTTCTCCTTACCCCACTGTTCACCTACGCGATTACTGACAACAAGGCTCTGTACGGCGCATATGTAAATATGTACGCGTGGACGGGACTGATTCTGGTAATTCTGACTTTCGGAATGGAGACGACGATGTTCCGCTTTGCCAACAAGGAGGGCAATGACCCCAAACGCGTGTATTCGACTTCGTGGTTCTTTGTGGCGATGCTGTCACTGGCGTTTGCTGCGCTGTGCTGGATTTTCACCGACCCTATCTGCGCGTCGCTCGGCTATCCCGACCACACTGAATATATCAGGACAATGTCGCTTGTCGTGGCCATCGATTCTGTCCAGTGTGTGATGTTTTCGTACCTCAGATTCCTGAAGCGCCCCATCAAGTTTGCGGGTATGAAGCTGTTCAACATCTTCCTCTCGCTGATTCTGAACGTGATTATGGTCAAGGCCATCTACGAGCCTGTTGTGGCTGGCTCGAAGGCCGTTTCCTGGTTCAATCCTGACGACGTCATCAGCTGGGCATTCTACATCAACCTGCTCTGTTCCTGCATAATGTTCCCGTTCTTCGTGCCGGAGTTCAGGCACCTTGGCGCGGGATTCGACCGCCGTCTGATGCGCGAGATGCTGTCGTATTCGTGGCCCATCGTCATCCTCGGTCTGGCAGGCATTCTGAACCTGCACGCCGACAAGATCTGCTACACCTGGATTGTTCCCGGACAGGCGGGGCAGGACCAGCTGGCCGAATACGGCGGCTGCGTCAAGGTTGCGGTCATAATGACTATGCTGACACAGGCGTTCCGCTTCGCCTACGAGCCGATGGTGTTCAGCGCCACCCGCGAAGACAAGGAAGGGCAGAAAAAAATGTATGCCGACGCAATGAAGTACTTCATAATCTTCGCACTTCTGGCATTCCTGGCGGTGATGTTCTATATGGACATCCTAAAGTTCATTGTGGGACGCGAATACCGCGCCGGACTCAAGGTCATTCCAATCGTTATGATGGGCGAGATTTTCATGGGCGTATATTTCAACCTGTCGTTCTGGTACAAGCTGACGGACCAGACCTGGTGGGGAGCAGTTTTCTCAAGCATAGGCTGCGCCGTGCTGCTGGCCATCAACTTCCTTTTCGTGCCAAAGATCGGCTATATGGCGTGTGCCTGGGGCGGTTTCGCCGCATTCGCCATCTGTATGCTCCTGTCCTACTTCACCGGTCAGAAGCACTACCCCATAGCCTACCCGCTGTTTGAGATTTTCAAGTACGTGCTGCTGGCAGGGGTTCTCTACGTAGCCTACGTATTCGTCGGCAGGACCGGTCTGGCAGTCTGGCTGAAGCTGGTCATCAACACCGCCCTGATCTGCATCTACATCGCCTATATCCTCAGGAAGGACCTCCCGCCGAAGTCCCTCCCCGTCATCGGCCGCTTCTTCCGCTGAGCCCTAAGGCCATCCGCTGTCATCGGCCGCTTCTTCCGCTAAGCCATAGGGCCACCCGATGTCATCGGCCGCTTCTTTCGCTGCTCTCCTCCGGAGTCCGGCTATTGTTCTGTCTGCGCTAAATGGAGAGTCACCATTTTCTGCGTTTGTTTTTCCGTAATGGAAGCCCCTTGTGAGTGTGCGAATGAGTGTGAGCATGAGTGTGCGCACACTCGACAAAGAGTACAACAATTCCCTCATTTCGTTTGCGATATTACCAAATATTGGTAACTTCGCATCATAAATAACGATTCGTATGAAAACTACATCGGTTGCACTCGGCTCATATTTTGAGAACTTTATCGCAGCAAGTATTGAAA
>JAZUJU010000040.1:0-22608 GCA_045642985.1 Bacteroidaceae bacterium
TTGTCGCTGAAATCTGTAGCATTGTCAGCCTCCAGCGGGTTACACTTTGCAGCCATATCAATAGGCTTGAGCCAGCCCAGTGGCACGCGGACAAGAGCGCTGCGGTTCGAGAATGACCAGCAGAGCGATGTCGGAGCCTCCTGATGCGGCACGAGACGCATAAATGACAGCGGATGCGGATTGCCGAATGCAGGCAGCGATGTACCGGCGGCCATGAAACCGGCGATGGCCTTCTTTGCCTCATCGGTCAGTTCGCCGTTACGGACGGTAGCGGTCTTTCCGTCAGGGGTAGTAAACTTGCAGTGCACGTGCATGCCCGAACCGGCCTTTCCAACGGTGATTTTCGGAGCGAAGGTCAATGTCACACCATACTGGTAAGCCAGCTGGCGCATCACCCACTTGGCAATGACAAGCTGATCCGCCGCATCTTCTATGTCAGTAGGCAGGAACTCTATCTCGTTCTGCTCGTATATCTTGCCGTCCTGAGTGAAGTTGCCTACTTCGCTGTGGCCGTACTTGATCAGGCCGCCGCATTGGGCAATGAGACGCATCGCTTCCACACGCAGGTCGTAGAACTTGTTGAAAGGAGCGCTCTCGTGATAACCCTTCTGATCCGGAATGCGGTACAGGTCCTCGGCATCGGCAATGACATAATACTCCAACTCGCCCATCGTCTGCATCTTAAGGCCGGTAACCTTCTGGAATTCGGTGTGAGCCTTGTGCAGAATGTACTGGGGACTGCTCTCGAACGGATTGCCGTCGCGGTCAAAGAAACTGCAGAGCAGATCCACTGTCGGAACTTCGCTGAACGGATTGGCAAAAGCGGTCTTGTATCTCGGTATTACGTACAAATCGCTCTTTCCGGCCTCTACGAACGGGAACAGACTGCTGCCATCCACACGCTCGCCCGCCTCCAGAATATTTTCCAGATGCTCCAGACTGTGAATGACGAAGCCTAATGTCTTAAGTTTTCCGTCCCAACCGCAATAGTGGAAATTGACAAACTCAACTTCCTTCTCACGGCAATAACGTACGATGTCTGCTCTAGTAAACTCAGAGGCAGGCTTCTGCAGGAATCTGACCAGCAGATTCGGGTTCATCTCGATTTTTCTATTCATAATTTAAAAGATAATCTTTCGCGTTTTCCGCAAATTTAAAGAGAAACTGCGCAACTTTGCAGACATGAATCAAAAATTAATAAAGGCCCTATGAAAAAGACTTTCCTACTTATGATGTGTGCCTCTCTGGTAGCTTTAGTATCAAAGGCCCAGCTTACTGACGATGAAACCATATCATACAATCTGTCCCTCGGTTTCATCAACGCAGGCAAGGCCTCTCTTGTGACACAAAAGACCACATACCAGGGCAGAGAGGCATTTTCTGTGTCGCTGACTGCAGCAACCAGCGGAATAGCCGACAAGATATACCGCATACGCGACACACTGACAGCGACCGTCAGCCCGCAGGAGGAACCACTCCATTTCTGGAAACACAGTTTCGAAGGCGATGACATAGTCTATGAAACAGCTGAATATTCCAGACTTGACGACAAATATCGCGGCAAGCTTATAAAAAACTACAAGGATGGCACTGTCAGGGCCAGTGACACACTATGTGCTATGCCTATCTACGACATGGTAAGCATCACCATCTATGCCCGTCATCTTGACATTAATGACAAAAATCCAGGTGACCGTTTCCATTTTGAACTGGCTGATGCCGGGATAGTAGAAAGTGAAACCTTGATCTTTCTCGGCAGACAGAATGTGAAAGTCGCAGGTGACCAGATCGGGTGTCTGGCATTCTCGGTCGCACAGCCATCCGGAAACGGCAATGATGAAAACTCCAGGGAAATTCTGCGAATATACGTCAGCGATGATGAAAGACGCATACCTGTCGGACTTGACATTGTCCTTCCCTTCGGCAAGGCAAAAGCCCGCCTGACCAGATAACGGATGTGTTTTTCCTGACTACAAAAAAGAAATTATTCTTTGGCATTCGGTTATTGTAGACTAACTTTGCTAGAAGAATGATAAATAATGAACAACAATATGAAAAAGCTATTTGGAGTTATGATTGGAGCATCGCTGCTGGCCATGGTGACCGGCTGTAATGAAAAGGTGAAAGATAATGGTACTGACGGCAGTTTCAAGTACACTGTCGACCAGTTCGCTGATCTGAAGGTAATGCGGTACCAGATTCCCGGTTGGGACGAGTTATCATTGCAGCAGAAAGAGTACGCATACCATCTGGCCGAGGCAGCAAAGTGGGGACGCGACATCCATTTCGATCAGAACTGCGCTCTCAACATCCCTGCCCGTCATGTAATAGAGGACATTCTGAACAAATATGAAGGCGACCGCGAATGTGCCGATTTCCAGAATTTCCTGGTTTACGCCAAGCGCTTCTTCTTTGCCAACGGCATCCATCATCACTATGCCGAGGACAAGTTCATTCCCGAATGTTCACAGGAATATTTCAAGTCACTGATGGCCGCCGTCGGCGACTCTGACCAGTGCGACTGTCTTCTGCCATATTTCTTTGACCCGCAACTCTATCCACAGCGCCGCTGCACATCGTCCGAAGGTGACATCGTGGCCCAGTCTGCAGTCAACTTCTACGACGGAGTAACACGTCAGGAGGTGGAGGACTACTACGCATCCATTGCCGATCCGAACGACGAGACTCCCATCGCATACGGTCTGAACACTAAGGTCGTCAAGAACGAAAAAGGCGAAGTTGTCGAACTGCCCTGGTGCCTGAACGGTATCTACGGTCCTGCAATCGCCAAGATATGCGAAGAACTCAGATTGGCCGCCAATGTTGCAGAAAATGACATTCAGAAGCGCGCGCTCGGACTCCTGATTGAATATTACGGGAACGGAGACCTGAAAATCTGGGACGATTTCAACATCGAATGGGTCAAGGACACCATAGGAACAGTAGATTTCATCAACGGATTCATCGAGGACTACAACGATCCTCTAGGCCGCAAGGGAGCTTGGGAAGGTTATGTGAACATCAAAGATCATAAGGCATCGGAGCGTTCCATCATTCTGAGCGAGAATGCGCAGTGGTTCGAGGACAACTCTCCGGTAGACGACCGTTTCAAGAAGAAGGAGTGCAAGGGTGTTTCGGCCAAGGTAGTCAATGCCGTCTGTCTGGCCGGTGACAGCTATCCTGCCACTCCGATAGGCATCAACCTGCCGAACGCTGACTGGATACGCAAGATGCACGGAAGCAAGTCTGTAACCATCGCCAACATCACTCACGCCTACAGCTATGCCGCTGACGAGGCCCCTGCCAGCACTCTGACCGAATTCGCATACGATGAGGCTGAAATCGAACTCTACAAGAAGTACGGCGCACATGCCGACGAAATCCATACCGATCTTCACGAGTGTCTCGGCCATGGTTCAGGCCAGCTGATGCCCGGTGTGTCATCGACAGCAATGGGAGAATACTCTTCCGTCCTCGAAGAGGCTCGCGCCGACCTGTTCGGCCTCTGGTACACAGCCGACCCGAAGATGGTAGAGTTGGGAATAATGCCCAATACGGAGGCATACAAGGCTGAGTACTCCAACTATATCCGCAATGGCATAATGGTCCAGTTCAACCGCGTTGAACTCGGACGTCAGAACACCGAGGCCCACATGCAGAACCGCCAGCTCATCGCCGAATGGTGTTATGAAAAGGGTATGGCCGACAATGTCATCGAAAAGAAGGTCCGCGACGGAAAGACATATTTTGTTGTCAACGACTTTGAAAAGCTGCGCGACCTGTTCGGCCAGCTGCTCGCCGAAATCCAGCGCATCAAGTCCGAAGGAGACTATGCTGCAGGCAAGGCTCTCGTCGAGACTTATGCCGTCAACATAGACCCCGCTCTTCACAAAGAGGTCAAGGAACGCTACGATGCACTTCAGCTGAAACCATACGGCGGTTTCATCAACCCGGACATCGTTCCAGTCGAAAAGGACGGACAGATAGTTGACTATCAGGTAATTTATGTGGACGATTATCTGCAGCAGCAGCTTGACTATGGTAAAAAATACGGAATTCTCTAAATGAAAGCTATACACCAAATGAAGACTCTGACAAAGATTGCAGCAGGAGCGCTGCTCGTATGCCTGCCAATGACAGCTGACGCACAGTTTTTCGGAATGGGCGGCGGAAACGTAAACCGCGACAGCCTCAGGCAGATTGCGGCTGCCGATTACAGCAATATGCTGAACCAACTTGGCATAGGTGAACCGCGTGAGGGACGCCAGCCCAACAGCAAGGACGAATCGAAGCATCCTAACTACGATGAACTGACAGCCAATCCGTATCCGTTCTATCCCGAGGTGCTTGTAACCAACGACGGACGTCCGGTAACCAGCGCCAAAATGTGGAACAAGGTACGCCGGCCAGAGATAGTGAAGATGTTCGAGGACGAAGTTTACGGCCATATCCCCGCCAATGTCCCCGGCGTGGAGTGGAAGGTCACCAAAGAGGAGAAAAAGGATTTCAAGGGCACTCCGGTCATTGTGCGCACTCTTCTTGGTACGGTCGACAATTCTTCGTATCCGGCCATCAAGGTCGAGATTCAGGCCAACGTTGTCTATCCAGAAAATGCCGTCAATGTTCCAGTCGTAATTGAATTCGGCTTCATTTCGGCCGATCCGACACAGACGCGCGGCAATCAGGCTTCTTGGCAGCAGATGGTTGTCGAACGCGGATGGGCGGCAGCATCAATCAATCCGTCTTCAATACAGGCCGATGCCGGTTCCGGACTTACCAACGGCATCATCGGTCTATGCAACAAAGGCCAGTTCCGCTCACCTTCGGACTGGGGTTCGCTGCGTGCCTGGGGCTGGGGCGTATCACGTCTGCTCGACTATTTCGAGACCTGCCCTGAATTCAATGTTGCCAAGAGTGCCATCGAAGGTGTATCGCGCTACGGAAAGGCATCGCTAGTAGCCATGGCTTTCGAGCCGCGCATCGCTGCCGGCTTCATAGCTTCTTCGGGCAAGGCCGGAGCAGCCGGATGGCGTCGTAACTGCGGTGAAAGCATAGGCAACATTGTTTCAAACGAGGAATACCATTGGGTTGCCGGAAACCTTATTAAATATGGTGAGGGCAGTCTGACTGAAAATGACATCCCAGTGGATCAGCACGAACTTATCGCACTCTGCGCACCGCGTGCCTGTTTCATATCTACAGGCGGATGGGCCGGAGACAAATGGCAGGATGTAGTTGGCTCATTCATTTCGGCAGCCAAAGCATCGCCGGTATATGAACTGTTGGGAAAGAAGGGACTCGGCACCGATGTATTCCCCTGTATGGACTACGGACTGATGGACGGCACACTGGCCTACCGCCAGCATCATGGCGGTCACGAGGCCGGGCCGAACTGGCCGTTCTTCCTGGACTGGTTCGAACGTGAAGTAGTAAAATAATGTATTACCCAATAAAAATTTATCTGCATGAAATACAATGAAATAGGCAAGACTGGGATGAAAGTGTCACAGCTTTCATTCGGAGCATCGTCACTTGGCGGAGTATTCCACACCATCAAGGAATCTGAAGCTATCGATGCCGTATTTACTGCAATAGACGGAGGCCTGAACTTTATTGACGTATCACCGTACTATGGTCATTACAAGGCCGAAACAGTTCTGGGAAAGGCATTGAGACAGATTCCACGCGACAAGTACTATCTGTCCACCAAGGTCGGAAGGTACGGAAAAGACGGCGTAAACACTTGGGACTACTCGGCAAAGCGTGCACAGGAGAGTGTCTACGAAAGTATGGAACGTCTCGGCATTGACCATATCGACCTGATCAATGTGCACGACATTGAATTCGCCGACCTGAATCAGGTTGCTGGCGAGACACTGCCTGCATTGGTCGAACTGCGTGAAAAAGGTCTGGTAAGTCATGTGGGCATCACTGACCTGCAGCCGGAGAACATCACCTGGGTGATTGAACATACTGAGCCGGGAACAGTCGAATCCGTTCTCTGTTTCTGCCACTACTGCCTGAACGATGTTCTGCTCACCAAATATTTCGATTTCTTTGAAGAGCGCAACATCGGTCTGATAAATGCATCACCGCTTTCGATGGGACTGCTGTCATCACGCGGTATTCCGGAATGGCATCCGGCAGCAAAGTCACTGGTGAATGCCTGCGCTAATGCCGCCGAATACTGCCGTGAGGTGGGTTATCCTATTGAAAAACTGGCCATTCAGTATGCAATCAGCAGCGACCGCATAGCAACCACCCTGTTCAGTTCGGCCAATCCGGAAAACGTCCGCAGAAACATAGAGTATGCAAACACCCCGATTGACTGGGAACTTGTAAAGAAGGTACAGGATATCATTGGCGACCAGATGGGCGTAAGATGGAAAAACTCCTGATATATCTGAAAAAAGATGAAAGCAATTAGAATAACCCGGCCGGGAAGCGCCGACGTGGTCACTTTGCCCGACATTGCCCCGAAAAGCGGCGAGGTGCTGCTGAAAATCGGATTTGTCGGTTTCTGCGGTTCCGACTTGAATACATTCCGCGGAGGAAACCTGATGGCCAAACCTCAGGTCATACCCGGGCACGAAATCGGAGCGGTCATCGAAGCAGTCGGTCCCGATGTGCCGTCACATCTTGTCAAGGGAATGACAGTGACCGTCAATCCATACACAAACTGCGGCATCTGTCCGTCCTGCCACAATGGCCGTCCTAACGCCTGCCGCAACAACGAAACGCTTGGCGTACAGCGGGACGGTGCTATGCGCGAATACATAGCCCTGCCGTGGAATAAGATAATTCCAGCAGAAAAGCTGTCCCTGAAAGAGTGCGCACTGGTCGAACCGATGAGCGTAGGCTTTCACGCCGTATCGAGGGCTGAGATTACCGATTCCGACACCGTTATGGTCATCGGGTGCGGAATGGTCGGACTCGGTGCCGTCATCCGTGCATCTCTGCGCGGGGCTACTGTCATCGCCGCCGATATCGACGATGAAAAACTTGAAATAGCCCGTAAACTTGGAGCAGCTTCGGCACTTAACTCCTTATCGCCTGAATTCCATCAGCAGCTTATGGATGTAACTGACGGAAATGGTCCGGACGTTATTATCGAAGCTGTCGGCTCGCCGGTAACCTACAGGATGGCCATCGATGAAATCGCATTCACAGGTCGTGTCATCTGCATAGGATATTCCAAGGCCGACGTTACCTTCACAACCAAACTGTTTGTCCAAAAGGAACTTGACATACGCGGTTCAAGGAATGCGATGCCCAAGGACTTTGAGGCCGTCATCAGATATCTGGAACGCGGAACCTGTCCGGTTGACAGACTCGTTTCCGGCATAATCAAGCCTGAAGAGGCGCAGCAGACCCTGGAATACTGGTCACAGAATCCGGGCAAGGTTTTCAGATACCTGACAGATTTCAGATGAAGATAATAGACGCCCACTCACATCTCTGGCTCCGTCAGGATACGGTCGTTGACGGACAGAGAATCAGCCCACTGCCGAACGGACGCGCGATGTTCTTCGGCGAGGAACGCCAGATGCTGCCGCCTTTCATGACCGACGGTCGCAACACTGCCGAAATCTTCATCTCGAATATGAACTATGCTCAGGTCAGCGCTGCAGTGGTTGTACAGGAGATCATAGACGGAAATCAGAATGATTATCTGCTTCAGGTCTCCCAAAAGTGGCCGGACCGTTTCGTCTGCTGCGGAATGCCTGACTTTGACAGACCGCTCGCGCCCCAGGCCGATGAACTGAAACAACTGGGATTCAATGTCGCGGCACTGCCTGCCCATCGTCTCAAAGGCGAACTGAACAGTCAGGAAAGAGGCGAATTCTTCAGGCGTATGGAAGCTCTCGGAATGAAGCTTGACATCTGTCTTGCCGATGACAGCCGCCAGATAGCTCAGATGGACGAACTGCTCACCGAATGTCCGGGGCTGCAGACAGCTGTCGGACATTTCGGAATGGTGACAGGAGAGCATTGGAAACAGCAGATTCTGCTGGCGCGGCACAACAATGTAAGCATCGAGGCAGGCGGAATAACCTGGCTATTCAATTCCGAATTCTACCCGTATCCCACAGCCATGCGCTCGATACGCGAAGCCGCAGACCTGATCGGTATCGGGAAACTGATGTGGGGTTCGGACTATCCGAGGACAATCTGCGCCATCACCTACCGCATGTCGTACGATTTCGTCCTTAAATCGGATATTCTCTCCGACGAGGAGAAATGTCTGTTCTTAGGCGGAAATGCCGCAAAATTCTATAATCTCAACAACTTAATAGAACTGCCATATGTCAAAAACATGTCAGAGTAAAATCAAACTGTCGCTTTCGCTGATATTCCTTCTGTTCTTCATCTGGGCCATCAGCAACAATCTGCTGCCTACGATGATCCGTCAGCTGATGAAGACCTGTGAGCTCAACACCTTCACGGCATCGTTCACCGAAACCGCCTACTGGCTCGCGTACTTCATCTTCCCGATTCCAATCGCAATGTTCATGAAGAGATACAGCTACAAGGCCGGCGTAATCTTCGGTCTGTCGCTCTCCGCCTTCGGCTGCCTGCTGTTCCTGCCGGCAGCTGCCGTGCACACCTATCCGCTGTACCTATGCATCTTCTTCATCATTGCTACAGGTATGTGCTTCCTCGAAACTGCCGCCAATCCCTATGTTTCTGTTCTAGGCAATCCCGAGACTGCAACCCGCAGACTGAATCTGGCTCAGGCTTTCAACGGACTCGGTGCATTTGTCAGCGCCATGTTCCTGAGCAAACTGGTACTGAGCGGACAGGACTACACCCGCGAGACTATCCCGGCCGACTACCCCGGAGGTTGGGACGGATTCATCGCCAGCGAGACATCCTCAATCAAAACCGCCTACATGATTCTGGCGGCACTGCTCATAGTGGCAGTCGTGGCAATCGCCATCGCCAAGCTTCCTCCAGTTGGTGAGGAAACGGCAAAGGATCAGGGCAAGCCCGGCAAACTGATAGACTTCAAAGTTCTGAAACGTTCACATCTGCGCAAGGGCGTCATCGCACAGTTCTTCTACAACGGCGGCCAGACTGCAATCAACAGCCTATTCCTGGTCTATTGCTGCACCTATTCCGGCATTGACGAAGGCCGTGCCACGACATTATTCGGCATCTACATGCTATGCTTCCTGCTCGGACGATGGATAGGCACTCTGCTTATGGGCAGGTTCCATCCTCACAACATGCTTCTGGTCTATGCACTCGCAAACGTAGTTCTCTGCATAGTGGTCATCTGCTTTGGCGGAGTAGCAGGCATCTGCGCAATGATGGGTATCTCGTTCTTCATGTCCATAATGTACCCGACACAGTTCTCACTGGCTATCAACAGCCTGGGCGAGCAGACAAAGAGCGGTTCCGCATTCCTGGTAATGGCGATAGTCGGCAATGCCTGCCTGCCGCCACTGACTGCATTCATCATGCATAACAACCCTGCAATATATCACGTGGCATACATAATTCCGCTTATCTGCTTTGTCGTCTGTGCTCTTTACGGCTGGAAAGGCTACAAAGTAGTTGACTGAGACGATCACAGGACAACAAGTTACAAAAACCAAGTAATATGAAACATATTTCTGTCATCATAAAGTCTCTGCCCGTCTGCATTGCTGCAATGTGGTCAGGATATATCAACGCCCAGTATCTCGAGCACATTTACGATTACATCGAAAACACCGATGTGTTCGAGGAAAATCAGGAGGAAGGACATGCCTTCTATCTTTCCGACAAGCAACTTTCGCTTAACGGAAAGTGGAGATTCCTGTTCGCTGATACACCCGAAGAGATACCGCAGAACTTCTTTCGGACAGACTTCAATGACAGAAAATGGAATCTGATTGATGTCCCAGGCAACTGGGAGATGTCAGGATATGGCGATGCCCAGTTCCGCAACGTACCAGCCCCATTCAAGGCCAACCCGCCATACGTTCCGAGAGAATCCAATCCGACCGGCGCCTATCGCCGCACTTTCGACATACCGTCCTCGTGGAAGGGACAGCAAATATTCCTTCGCCTCGAAAAAACGCAGAGCGCCTCTTTTGTCTGGATTAACGGACAGCAGGTCGGTTATAACGAAGGCGGACAGGAACCAGCCGAATACGATGTGACGAAATATGTCAGAAACGGCAGGAATACCATTGCCGTGTGTGTGTTCAAGTACAGCGACGGATATTATCTGGAAGGTCAGGACTACTGGCGTCTGGCCGGTATCTTCGATGACGTGACCCTGTATGCCACACCGAGGACACGCCTGTTCGACTGGTTCGTTACAACAGATCTTGACGCCCAGTATCGTGATGCAGAACTGAATGTCAAGGTCGATGTGAAAAGCTACGAAAACAGCAATGAAGCATTCACCGTACGCGCCGTTCTGGCAGACAATAAGGGGAATGAACTCAAGGTTATGCAGAGTGACAGATTCTCAATTGACGGGAATGGAAAGAAATCCGTAGAACTGTCATCGCACATTGTCAACCCTGACAAATGGACTGCTGAAGCTCCTGTGCTATATACTCTTAATCTTGAACTGCTGGATGGAAACGGAAAGGTTTCACAATGCATCAGCAGCAAGATGGGATTCAAGGAAACTGAAATCAGGAACCAGACATTCTACCTGAACGGCCAGCCCATCAAGGTAAATGCCATCAACACCCATATGCAGCATCCGGAACTGGGACATGCAATGAACGAAGAGACCATACGCAAGGATATGGAGATTCTCAAGCAACATAACTTCAACGCCGTCAGGACCTCGCACTATCCTCCAGTCAACAAATACCTGGAACTGGCCGATGAATACGGACTCTACATAATAGACGAGACCGGTGATGAAGCCCATGCTACGGAGTTTCTGTCCAACGACCGCAAGTTCCTGCCGATGTATCTTGAACGCGTGCAGAAACTGGTGCTGCGCGACCGCAATCATGCGTGCGTACTGTTCTGGAGTGCCGGTAATGAAAGCGGCGAAGGTCCGAACATCACTGATGTGGTGAACGAAGGCAAGAGACTCGACCCGACACGATACTTCATGTACGGCGGCAATGCATACGCCCACTCGGCAGAGGACATCATCGGACCGAGATATCCTGCACCGTACGAACTTGAAATGAACACCGCTATGGTTCCGGAATCGGAAGACCCACGGCCGTCGTTCATGGACGAATATCTGTCTGTCGCCGGCAACGCCGGAGGTGGTCTTGATGAATACTGGGACATAATCCGCTCTCATCCGCGCCTCATGGGCGGTGCCATCTGGGACTTCGTCAATCCTGGACTCACCGAACACATTCGTCCTCTGAAGGACAGCTCACCTTACGACACTCCAGTTCATCTGATGGGAAATGCCCATGTAAGCAAGGGAGTGCTCCATCTGAGCGGGCACGACGAATGGGTCGAGGTCTATCGCAGTAGCAATGTTGAGCTGAACGGCAGTGAACTTACCATCAGTTTCGATGTCAAGCCCGGCAAACTCAGCGGAATGTACGAAGGCGCTCCCTACATAACGAAAGGAAACGCTCAGTTCGGTGTTGTTCAGAAAGGAAGCGACAAATTGGAATTCTTCCTCCATTCGGGAGTAATGCACAAACTTGACGTTGACCTGCCAGAGAACTGGACAGGCAACTGGCATCATATCACAGCATCCTGGAACGGAAAGGAAATGAACCTGTATATTGACGGCGAACTCAAAGGCACTGAATCCACCGGACAGAGAATGATGGTCACCCGCAATATGCGCGGCGGACAGACAGGCGGCGAAAGAGGTATGCTCAGCAATTTCCCATATCCGGTCAACATCGGCCGCTTTGCCGGCAACCACGCTCAGGATCCGCAGACTGTTTATACCGCTGATGCTGAAATGGACAATGTTGCCATTTACAATAAATGCATCGCCGACGGCGAAGGCACAGCCCAGGATGCAGTCCTATATCTGACATTTGACGGAAGCGGTGATGAAGGCACATTCTACACCATAGGCGGAAATATGCGTACATACGGCTGCATCTGGCCGGACCGCACAGTACAGCCGGAGATGGAACAGATGAAATGGACGACTCAGCCAGTCAGCATCAGACTGATTGATGCCGACAACGGTGAGGTGGAAGTCAGCAACCGACTGTTCTTCACCGACCTGAGCCAGTATGCTTCACACTGGAAACTTATGGCTGACGGAGATGTTCTCGAAGAAGGAGATATTCAGTTCAATACCGCACCAGGTGAGAAACAGATTGTACGTATCCCGTGGCACAAGCCCGCAATCATTGCCGGCAAAGAATACCGCATTCATATCACATCATCCATTAAAAAAGATGAAATATGGGCCAAAGCAGGTTACGAGGTAGCCTGGGACCAGCTGGAGCTTACAGACTGGAACATTCCGGCACCAGCAGAAAAACTTGCAGTATCGGGTTTGAATGCCATCGAGGATGACAAGGCCATAACCATCAGCGGCAAAGGATTCAGTTATTCAATCAGCAAGGAAACCGGTAATCTGGAACAGATTGAGACAGACGGCAGAAAGGTGCTGAAGGAACCTCTGTCATTCAATATGTGGCGAGCTCCACTGGCGAATGAATTCGACTCGTGGGATGCTTTCCGCGTTAACGGCGGCTATGCCGAAGGATTCGGCAATATGGTTGCCACATTGTTCTACTCCAAGGGAATCAATCAGCTTCTGATTCGTCCCGCAGAAATCAGACTCACCCAAAACGACAAGGAGACAAGCGTGCACGTTCGCCAGCTGGTACAGGCCGGCGCGACATCGTACGGATCACTGGACCTGTATATCCAGGGAGCGCAGATGGCAGGTTACACGGTGGAATCCACCTACAGTTTCTACAATGATGGTACAGTCCGAATCCACAGTCACCTGAGCCCTCATGGCAAACTGCCTGAGCTGCTGCCACGCATCGGCTTCACGACATCAGTCGCCAGCGATTTCGACAACATCACATGGTACGGACGAGGACCGGAAGAGAACTATCCTGACCGCAAGACCGGATACCCTGTAGGTGTGTGGACCAGAACAGTGGCAGACATGTACGAACCATATCTGCTGCCTCAGGATCATGCCCTGCGTACCGACATACGCTATGTGCAACTGTTGGACGATGCAGGAAGCGGCATACAGATTTCGATGAACGAACTGTTCAACTTCAATGCCTATCAGTTCACAACCGACAATCTGACCAAGAGCCAGTTCACTTATCAGCTGCAGCCACTGAAAGACCGTTACACGCTCAATCTGGATTACGGCACTACGGGTGTGGGATGCACCTGCGTATATGTACTGGAAGAGTACAAGGTCAAGCCCATCGCCTACGACAGGGTGATAACAATAAAGCCTGTAGTCACTTCAAAGTGATCAGAGTTATCTCCGGTCTGGCACCCAAGCGGAACGGGAACATCGTTTCTCCAAGTCCTATGTTGACATAGAGGAACTGTTCCCCGTCCCGATATAACCCGCGATACTGTCTGTAAAGATACCTGCTCGGCGACCAGCCGAAAATTGAGAACTGCATGGTATGCGTGTGTCCGGAAAGCATAAGTGGAATGTCCTTCCCCCTTACCTCTGCATCCCAGTGAGTCGGGTCATGGCTCAGCAGAATACGGAAACAACCGTCAGTACATGACATTGCCCCTCTGAGATCTCCCCGGGACGGGAACCGTGCGCCCGTCGAAGTGTTCTCGACACCAATTACAGCAAGACTGTCAGAACCTCTTGCGATAATCTCGTTCCCGTTATTGAGCAGATGCCAGCCAAGGCTCAGTTCCCTGTGCTTCAGTTCCTCCACACCCTCCTCGCGGGTACTGTCAGGACGCCCATAAATATGATAGTCGTAATTACCTAATACACAATATACCGGAGCCTCAATGCCCGACAGAATCTCCTCAAAGCCATTCAGCTCCTCCACATCAAGAGATATGAGGTCACCTGTAAAGCAGACTATATCGGGGGATGTCCCGTTTATTCTGGCAATAGCCCTGGCCAGCGATTTCCTACGTCTGGAAAAGGAACGCAGATGGATGTCTGATATCTGTGCAATACGGAATCCCTCAAATGATTCAGGAAGCGCCTCGGGTTCAATATCGACTTCTCTGACCTGATACCAGTTCCTACCGATGAACATTCCATACAGCATTAAAGCCACAGGAATCAACAGTGAAAATAGTCCTTTCAGGAAAACATTTCTGAAACTGATATCAGAGAGCCACGCAAACACTCCCGCCACAGCCAGATCGAGCAGCGTCAGTACGATGCAGCAGAAAAGCAGCAGCAGGAATGTAGTGTATATCTCAAAATACATCAAGCCAGCTTGAAAGCCCTGCGTATCTGATCAACGTAATCAAGTTTCTCCCAGGTAAAGAACTCAATGCCGTCCTTCACATAAGGAGTACGTCCGAAATGTCCGTAAGCGGCAGTAGCCTGATATATCGGATTGCGAAGTTTCAGCCGCTCCTCGATAGCCTTCGGACGAAGATCAAACAGGGAATTGATTACTGCGGCGATTTCGCTGTCCGACTCATTCACATGGCTTGTACCGTAACTGTCAACAAAGATGCTGATTGGCTGAGCGACACCTATGGCATAGGA
The DNA here is from genome assembly GCA_045642985.1 of Bacteroidaceae bacterium. Lineage (GTDB taxonomy): Bacteria > Bacteroidota > Bacteroidia > Bacteroidales > Bacteroidaceae > Colenecus. The sequence continues at coordinate 14,636 of JAZUJU010000040.1, forward strand.
AATCTGAACCAGAATCTCGTCGGCCACACCTGCCGCCACCAGATTCTTTGCGATATGACGTGCTGCATATGCCGCGCTGCGGTCAACCTTGCTCGGATCCTTGCCGCTGAATGCGCCGCCGCCGTGAGCACCCTTGCCCCCGTAAGTGTCCACAATAATCTTTCGGCCTGTCAGACCGGTATCTCCGTGAGGACCGCCGATGACGAACTTGCCGGTAGGATTGACGAAATAATTTATGTCATCATTGAACATAGCCCTGATCTCGGGCTCGTTTATCTTTTCAAGAAGCCGCGGAATAAGAATGGTCTTGACATCGTTACTGATCTGCGACAGCATCTTCTCGTCGGCCTCCTCCCGTGCCCGGGCTGTATCTTCCGACGGCAGAATGAATTCATCATGCTGAGTAGAGACAACGATGGTGTCAATGCGGACCGGTCTGCCTTCCTCGCTGTATTCGACAGTAACCTGGCTCTTTGAGTCCGGACGCAGATAGGTCATCTGCCTGCCCTCCTTGCGTATTTCAGCGAGAGTCCGAACAAGACCGTGCGCCAGAGCAAGCGGAAGCGGCAGATACTGCGCTGTCTCGTTAGTAGCGTATCCGAACATCATTCCCTGGTCACCGGCTCCCTGATTCATCGGGTCCTCACGCTCCACACCACGGTTGATGTCAGCACTCTGCTCGTGAATGGCGCTGAGCACACCGCACGAGTTTCCGTCAAACATATACTCAGATTTTGTGTAGCCTATACCGTTGATGACATTGCGGGCAACCTGCTGCAAGTCAATATAGGCTTCGGATTTGACCTCGCCGGCAAGTATTACCTGTCCGGTAGTCACCATAGTCTCACATGCTACCTTTGAATTTGGATCAAGGGTCAAGAGTTCGTCAAGGACAGCGTCCGATATCTGATCGGCCACTTTGTCCGGGTGCCCTTCGGACACCGATTCGGATGTGAATAGATATGACATAATCTGTTTGAAAAATGAACGGCGCGAAGATACTGCTTTTCAGCGGTTCGTTCAAATACTTTGGCTACCTTTGCGTCAAACAGTCAAAGACAATGTCCACTACATTATATTCATCGCCGGTATTCGGCCCCTTCTTCAGCCGTAGACTGGGCGTCTCACTCGGTATAAACCTGATGCCGTCTGACGGCAAGTTATGTTCGTTCGACTGCATCTACTGCGAATGCGGCCTTAACCGCGACCGTCGTCCTTCATTGCCAAGACCCACGCGCGATGAGGTGCGTGACGAACTCAGGCGCTGGCTCCAGAGATTCAAGACCGAGGGAACCGTCCCCGATGTGCTGACTTTTGCCGGAAACGGAGAGCCGACTCTGCATCCTGATTTTCCAGAAATAGTCGATGACGTCATCCGGCTCCGCGACGAATTCTTCCCTGCGGCAAAGGTTAGTGTTCTGAGCAACGCTACCCGCGTGACCGACAAGCGCGTGTTCGCCGCACTGCTCCGTCTGGACAACAACATCCAGAAGTTGGACACTGTCGACCCCGACTACATACGCTGCATTGACCAGCCGGCGGGCCGATATGACCTTGACTCCATCGTCGAGGCACTGAAGGCCTTTAACGGGCATGTCATCATCCAGACAATGTTTCTTACAGGAACTGTCGGAGAAAAGGACATGGACAATACATCTGAACGCTTTGTTGATCCGTGGATAAGGAGACTTATGGAAATAAAGCCGGAAAAGGTTATGATCTACACCATTTCGCGCGACACTCCGATAACGACACTCAAGAAAGCACCAGCCGAAACTCTCGATGCTATTGCGGAGAAGGTACGCAATGCCGGAATAGAGGCCACCGTATCATACTAAATCAACCTGCAGCGATGAAAGCGTTCAAGACATTAGCCGCCATATTTGCATCAGCATTCCTGACAACAGTAAGTTTTGCCGGAGACAACTTACAGATTGTCAGCTCAATAGATAGTATCGTCAAGACCAGTCTGCCTGCCGGTACAGATATCAGCATCTATATCTGGGATCTTGACGGCGACAGTGCCGTATATGCCCGCAGGGAAGATGTTCTGAACCGTCCAGCCTCGACGATGAAGGTACTTACTTCGTTCAATGCGCTCAAATCGCTCGGTCTGAACTACTCTTTCCAGACACAGCTCAAGACAGACGGCACAATTGACGGCGACAGCATCCTGAACGGCAATCTATATCTGATTGGTGGACTCGACCCCGAACTGACCGAAGATGACCTGAAGGCACTCGTAGGCGAACTGGCCAATTGCGGAATAAGGCAGATAAACGGCGATGTAATTGCTGACATAAGCATAATGGACAGCATCTACTGGGGCTCCGGATGGGCCTGGGACGATACCCCAAGCAGTTTTCAGCCATATATCTCGCCACTGACAGTACACGGCGGATATGTCGAAGTCTCCGTCAGACCCGGCAGAAAAGGCGAGGCTCCGTCGGTTAAGGTAACCCCCGAATCACGCTACTATACAATTGAAAACCATGCCAGAACAGGCATCGAACCTTTAGGTCCTCTATCCGTCAAGCGTGAATGGCTGTACAACCGGAATGTCATCCGGATTACCGGAAATGCTTCAAAAGCTACCACCATCGAACAGAACCTCTACGATTCCGACGATTTTACATTTGCACTCTTCAGAGAATATCTGACCGATGCCGGAATCAGCTTCTACAGTTACAGGAACGGAGTATGTCCTGCCGACAGCAGACTTATTGCTATGACCGGACACACCATTCAGGAAGTGATGAGGGAAACACTGAAAGAGAGCATAAACCTGAATGCCGAAGCGATGTTCCTTCAGGCCGCACGCTCCAAAAGCCGTGCACGCATCAGTTTCAGCGATGCCGCCAAATACGAGGACAGACTGCTGAAACAGTATTTTCCGGAATGTCAGGGATACAACATCGCCGACGGCAGCGGCCTGTCCATGTATGACTATGTGCCTGCCAGGCTGTTTGTCAACGTTCTGCGCCAGATTTACAGAAACCCTGAGTATTACGCTCTGTTCTACGACTGCCTGCCCATCTCCGGTCGTGACGGAACGCTCAAGAACCGTCTGAACAACTGGGCGACCATTGACAGGATACACGCAAAGACCGGAACAGTAACAGGCTCCTGCACGCTTGCAGGCTATGCTGTCAGCAACGACCACAGAAACTTCGCCTTCTGCATTATGAACAGTGCGGCCATAAAAATGGCCCCGTCAAGACGCGTTCAAGACGCAATCCTGACGGAGCTGTGCCGTTGATTCTGACTGGAATATCAGATAGTATCAAACTCGTACCCCTGTGACTGCAGCCATTCTATTGCCTTAGGCAGGGCGAATTCAATATTGTTTCTGGAGCGGAGTGAATCGTGAAAAACGATTATTGAACCGTTTCGGGTGTACTTCCTGACATTGTTCAGAACATCATTCCCAGTCTGTCTGTTGCTGTAGTCCCGTGTCACGACATCGTAGAATACTATGTTGTAATCAATCGACATATAGCGATAAACCCACCTGCGCATTATACCATGCGGCGGACGGAACAGTTTAGACTGAAAATACATATTGCACTTCTTGACATTGTCTATATAATCGGGAGTGCGCATCTGCATCCCCCGCACATGATTGTATGTATGGTTGCCTACAGTATGACCGCGCTCAACAATCATTCTGAATATGTCAGGATACTTGCGCACATTGTCACCAACGACAAAGAACGTAGCCTTCACGCCATATTTGTCCAAAATGTCAAGAAGCCAGGGAGTGACCTCAGGAATGGGTCCGTCGTCGAATGTCAGGCAGACACTGTGACGCGACTGATCCTTTCTGAATATTCCCTTGGGATAGAACAGCTTGAGTAGAAATGTCGGTTGCTCTATCAGCATATCAGTTCATTCTGCGCACATACTCATCGTAGAATTTGGAGAAGTCATTCTCGATGCGTTTGTACTCCTTGTCATCAAGACAACGTTTCAGAAGAGGCATAACTCCCTTGTACTGGTATGTGGCGGCATCCTCTATGTCATACTGAAGCGTATGCATATGGGAATTGTCCATAGACATGTACCAGTTCAGTTCAGCCATATAATTGTCTGACATCTGCATCAGGATTGCCTTTGCCTTCTCCGTCTCGCCCAATGTCAGATATGCATCAGCGAAGACCTGTGAATAACCAATCAGGTCGTGCGGGATAAGTTCTGACGAGATACCGGACTCGATTTTGTCGAGAATATCGCGTGCCTTGTCATTCTTTCCTTCCAGTATCAGAGCCTGAGCGAGCTGGGCATAAAGGCGGCGATGTGAATAACACATACGGCGCACCGTCTCGTCAAGATAAAGGTTCGGGTTATCAAGTCCTCCGAAACGGAAATTCATCAGATTTGCGTACATCTTTTCCGTATCAATCACATTCTGGTCATTGTCCGGACCCATATAACCCAATGCAGCCCAGTCGAACGGAGTGATGCGGAATGCCAGTCCCTCAAGCACAAAGTAATGATCCAGACCCAGATGATTCTCCCCGCCAACCGAAGTGGCCATATAGAGAGGACGCTCCCAGTTACAGTAAGCCAGCATCTCGAGCATCATAAGCTCGTTCTTGTAAATGGCCGACCTGCCCTTTAAAGAGATAATCATACGGTCAGGCATCAGGCTCTTGGTCTCCTCGCGGGTAGCGCCGACATACTCCTTCGGAATCATCATACCCGAATTGAGTACGGCATCCTTGTCAATCTCAAACCAGATTGTATCCGTCGGAATACGATGGTACTTCTTTACCCAGTACTCCAGAACATTCTTCAGTTCGAACGAATCGTATATGTTCGCACGCTCCTCGTCAGTCTTGGCGCTTTTCAGCAATTTGGCCTTGTCGCCCGGCACAATGTTAACATAGTCATTGGTACCCTGTTCGTAGTCGATACGACCGAATTCGATAGGCACCGAAGGAGATTCATATGCCGGACGCTTCATCTGGTCAATGTACCAGTCCGTCATCAGGTAACTCAGGTTGCAGACGCGGCAGTCCGTACGGAATCCTTCGGTCTCAAGGTTGTACCACAGAGGGAAGGTATCGTTGTCACCATTGGTAAAGATGATAGGATTGCCTTCGGTCGGCAGTGTGGTCAGATAGTTCTGACCGAAGTCACGACAGGTATATCTGCCGCTGCGGTCATGATCATCCCACGTCTGTCCGACCATCTGTATAGGAACCAGTATGCAGATGACAGCAGCAATAACCGGGGCAGCCTTTTCGCCCAGGAACTTGCGCAGGAATTCGCTGATTCCGGCAACGCCCAGACCAATCCATATCGCAAACGCATAGAACGATGCGGCATATGCATAGTCACGCTCACGCGGCTGCATAGGTGTCTGATTAAGGTAGAGCACAATGGCCAGACCAGTCATAAAGAACAGGCAGAACACAACCCAGAACTGCTGCTTGCCTTCCTTACCGCGACGCAGCTGCCAGAACAAACCAATCAGACCGAGCAGCAGCGGAAGTCCGTAGAACACATTATGTCCCTTGGTCTTTATTGTCTCAGGCATCAGCTTCTGGTCACCCACAAGCATTTTGTCTATGAAACCGATTCCGGTAATCCAGTTGCCGTGAGTGATTTCGCCGTAACCCTGGATGTCATTCTGACGGCCGACGAAATTCCACATGAAATAACGCCAGTACATGAAGTTCACCTGATATCTCAGGAAGAATCGCAAATTCTCAGCCTGCGTTGGAACAGTGACCTTTACAGGTTCTCCGCACTGATCGCAAATGACGGTCTTGCCCTTGATATCGGCCCAGGACTTGTACTGCCTGACATGATTAGCTTCGCTGCTGTACATGCGTGGGAACAGCATATTGTAACTGTACCTGTACTCGCGTCGCACATCCTTGACATAGTAGCTGTCCTTTTCGTTGGAGTCAGCCTTCTCCTTACGGCCGTAAACATTGCCTGATTCGTCGAATACAGGATAGCAGACCTTACCCTCCGGCTTGAACAGAGGCAATGACGCATATGTCTGACCGTAAAACAGCGGACGGCTGCCGTACTGCTCACGTGCAAGATAGTCGCCAAGGGTGAAGATGTCCTCGGGAGAGTTCTGGTCCATCGGAGGATTAGCAGTAGAGCGGATAACTATCAGAGCATACGAGGAATAACCGATGGTAATGCTCATAATGCAGAGCATCAGCGTGTTGAGCATTCTCATTGATGGCTTGGCAGCGTCGCTCACGCTCTTGCTGAAAAGATAGAAGCCGAGCACTGCCAGCACTACGATACCGAAGACTATACCCCCTGCATTGTGTCCATAGAACGGGATACCGGTCAGGGCAATTGTGGAAAGTACTGCAATTTTGACTCTGGTGGCATTGTCAGCCTTCTGGCTCTCAACCACGCCCCATACTATCACTCCTACAAGCAGCACAAGATAGACGATGAGACCGGTATTGAACTTGCAGCCAAGCGAATTGACGAACAGCAGCTCAAACCAGCCACCGACCTTGACAATACCAGGAACCATACCATACAGCACTGCAGCGATGATGACACCCGATACTGCAATCGAAATAATACCTCCCAGCCAGGTAGGATTCTCAAACTTCTTGAAGTAGTACACCAGCACGATGGCCGTGATACAAAGCAGGTTCAGCAGGTGAACGCCAACCGAAATGCCAATGACGTATGTTATCAGTATGAGCCAGCGGTCGCTGTGCGGACTTGCCTCGTCCTCGTCCCAGCGCAGAATAAGCCAGAACGTGACGGCAGTGCAGAACGACGAATAGGCATAAACCTCGCCCTCGACGGCACTGAACCAGAATGTGTCGCTCCAGGTATATGCAAGCGCGCCCACAATGCCCGAAGCCATAATTGTAATCGTCTGCCACAGGTCAGGCTCCTTTACTCCCTTGCAAATCAGTTTCTTGGCCAGACAAGTAATTGACCAGAACATGAACAGGATACAGAGCGCACTCAGAATGGCAGACATCAGATTGACCATCATCGCCACTTTCGAGACATCGTCCGTGAACTGGGAGAAAAGGTTTGCGGTCAGCATGAAGAAAGGTGCTCCAGGGGGGTGACCGACTTCAAGCTTAAAGCCTGTAGTTATGAACTCGGGACAATCCCAGAAGCTTGCTGTCGGTTCAATCGTCATGCAGTATGTCACTGCTGCAACGATAAACACGAGCCAGCCGATAATACAGTTTATCGATTTATATCTCATAGTCAAAATGGTTTTCTCTCAAATTTAAAGATCCTGACCGATGTCACTGCGGAAATGCTTCCCCTCAAAGTCAATCAGTCCGGCACTTCTGAACGATTTTGCAAGTGCATCAGCCTTGTCAGACCCGTAGCTGCTGACGGCAATGACACGACCGCCTGCAGTAACAACCTGCCCGTCAGCATCTGATGCCGTACCAGCGTGGAACACAATGCTTTCCTTCACTTTCCCAATGCCTGAAATCGGGAATCCCTTCCTGTACGTACCGGGATAGCCGCCGGAAACCAGCATCACGCAGACTGCGGAACGCTCGTCCTTCTCAAGCACCTTGGTGTCCAGATTGCCCTCGGCCACACCAAGCAGCAGCTCCACAATATCGGACTTGAGACGAAGCATCACGGTCTCGGTCTCGGGATCGCCCATACGGCAGTTGTACTCAATTACCTTAGGCTCGCCGTCAACATTGATCAGGCCGAAGAATATGAATCCCCTGTAATCCAGACCCTCCTCGGCAAGACCCTGTACAGTAGGACGGATGATGCGGTCCTCGACCTTCCCCATCCAGACACTGTCGGCAAACGGAACCGGCGACACGGAGCCCATTCCGCCTGTGTTCAGACCTGTATCGTGTTCGCCTACACGCTTGTAATCCTTGGCTTCAGGCAGTATCTTATAGTTTTTTCCGTCTGTAAGAACAAAAACGGAACATTCAATTCCGCTCATAAACTCCTCGATGACGACACGCGACGAAGCGCCTCCG
>JAZUJU010000041.1:0-12431 GCA_045642985.1 Bacteroidaceae bacterium
GATGGCTGCGGAACTAGGCATCGCCCAGCCGCAGATTTTCCTTTCCGCAGACGAAATATCAGACTCTGATTTTCCAGTCATCTTCAAGCGCGACAAATCATTCGGAGGCAGCGGGGTCTATCGTCCACGCAGCCGCGAAGCACTCCGGAAACTTATGGAGCACGAACCGGGAGGACGTTTCCTGATTGAGAAATTCATTGACGGATACGACTGCAGCGTCGATGCCTTCCGCTGGCACGGCATTTTCAAGGCCGGATGCTACAAGACCCTTGCAAATCGTGGTCAGGGCCCCGCAACCGAGCGAGAAAGCATTGAAATGCCAGCGCTCTGCGACATCGCCCGTCTCATCCTGGACCATCTTGACTACAACGGCATCTGCGGCATGGACTTCCGCATCCCGCAGTCAGGCGGACCGCTGTTTTTAGAGTGCAATCCACGTTTCACCGGCGGAATCACCACACAAATTGCGGCAGGACTGGATCTGCCGTATCTGCTTTATGCTGTTCCTTTTGAAAAGCATGGACAATGAGTCATTAATTTATGTAACTTCGCAGACCGAAACAGAAATTTTGAACTAAAACATATAACAATGGGTTACAAGAGAATGACGGCTGCCGAGGCAGCTCAGTATGTGAAGGACGGTTTCAATATCGGACTCAGTGGTTTTACGCCTGCAGGAACTCCTAAGGCAGTTACCGCAGAAATCGGCAAGATGGCTCACGAACTGCACGAGGCAGGCAAGCCTTTCCAGATTGGCATTTTCACAGGTGCTTCCACCGGTGACAGCTGCGACGGCATCCTGTCACGCGAGCACGCCATCCGCTACCGCGCACCTTACACTACGAACAAGGACTTCCGTACTGCTGTCAACAACGGCGAAATCGCATACAACGACATCAACCTCAGCCAGATGGCTCAGGAGTTGCGCTACGGTTTCTACGGCAAACTGAACATCGGTATCATCGAAGCTTTCGACATCACCGATGACGGTAAGTTCTGGGTGACCGCCGGTGTCGGTATCGCTCCGACAGTGGCACGTCTGGCCGACAATCTTATCATCGAGCTCAATGCCGCTCACGCAAAGTGCGCCAAGGGTCTGCACGACATCTTCGAGCTGCAGGATCCTCCATACCGCCGCGAGATTCCGGTATATCAGCCGAGTGATCACGCAGGCAAGGACTACATTCAGGTAGATCCCAAAAAGATTATCGGTGTTGTCGAGGTGAATATTCCTGACGAGGCACGCGGATTCACCGCTCCTGACGAGACCACGATGCAGATTGGTCACAATGTGGCCCAGTTCCTCATCTCCGACCTGAAGCGCGGTATCATCCCGTCAACATTCCTGCCGCTGCAGAGTGGTGTGGGCAATGTTGCAAATGCCGTATTGGGTGCTCTCGGCGAGGATCCTTCGGTTCCAGCATTCCAGATGTACACCGAGGTTATCCAGGATTCAGTCATCAACCTGATGCGCGAGGGTCACTGCAAGTTCGGTTCGTCTTCTTCACTGAGCGTCAGCAACGAGACTCTGCAGGGCATCTACGACGATATGGACTTCTTCAAGGACAAGCTGGTTCTGCGTCCGACCGAGATTTCCAACAGCCCTGAAATCGCCCGCCGTCTGGGTCTGATTGCAATGAACACCGCACTTGAGGCAGATATCTACGGCAACGTAAACTCAACACACGTATGCGGCACCAAGATGATGAACGGCGTAGGCGGTTCTGCCGACTTCACACGCAATGCATTCATCTCGATATTCAGCTGCCCGTCAGTTGCCAAGGGCGGCAAGATCAGCGCCATCGTTCCAATGTGTACCCACGTGGACCACAACGAGCACAGCGTCAAGGTTCTCATCACCGAGCAGGGTATCGCTGACCTTCGCGGCAAATCGCCGGCCGAGCGTGCCAAGTGCATCATCGAGAACTGCGTGCATCCTGACTACAAGCAGCTGATGTGGGATTACCTGAAGATTTCCCAGAAGGGTCAGACTTCACATTGTCTGGAGAAAGCGTTCGCTCTCCACACTGCTCTCGCAGAGAAGGGCGATATGAAGCTTGCCGAGTTCTGATAATTTTTTCTTTCCATAGCCCCGCACTACTGCATCCCCTGAGGCATGCCGTTTTGCGGGGCTGTTAATGTATCTGTATGAACAGTATAATAATTGTTCTGCCCATCCTTACTCTGCTGATGTTCGACCTCGGTCTGTCGCTTGAGGGAAAGGATTTTCTGCTGGTTTTCCAGCGTCCGCGTGCGGTATTCGCCGGTATGCTCGGCCAGCTGGTGCTGCTGCCGCTTCTGGCTTTCTGCGTCACCTTGCTGCTGGACCTACCGCCGGTTTTCACCATCGGCATAGTGCTGATAGCATGCTGTCCGGGAGGCAGTTCATCAAACGTCTTTTCAAAGCTTGCAGGCGGCGACGTGGCGCTTTCGGTTTCGCTGACTGCAGTCAGCAGCATCGTCACACTTATCACCATGCCTCTAATAATGGGTTGGGTTTCAGCTGCCTATGGAAGAGCAGTGGACATACACCTGCCTGTCGGTAATCTGCTTGTGCAGAATCTTGTCACGATGCTGCTGCCTATCATAGCAGGCATCGCCGTCAGACATTACTGGCCTGTAGCCGCAGCAGCAATATCAAAGGTTTTATCAAAGCTGGCGTTTCCACTGCTGATGCTGCTGGCCGGAATCTTCTTTGTCGGCAACCGCACTGCCATAGTGGAAAACTTCAGACTGCTCGGCATCTCCGTCACACTGATGATTCTGGTTGCAATACTTCTGGCTGCTGTTCTCTGCATCGTATTCAGACTGAAGATGAATGTTCGCCGCACCATCGTCATTGAGGTTGGAATGCAGAATGCGGCGCAGGCAATTGCCGTGGCTACAAGTCCGTTCGTATTCAACGATGGAGCGATAGCCGTCCCCAGCATCATCTATGCACTGATGATGAATGTGATTCTGCTGACTTACGTATTTGTAATACGCACTATCCCCAGATTACATCGTCAAGCTTGACATCGAACAGGTCCATTGGGATTTCATCCACAATCTGGAACTGATAACAGATACCGACCTTGGGGGATTTTATGGAAGGAAGCAGCCGGTCGTAGTAACCATTGCCGCGACCGATTCTGCAGCCGTCCGTTGTGAATGCACGCCCCGGAACAAAAGCCAGGTCTATGGCATCGAAATCTTCAAAGTTGTCCCCGACAGGCTGCAGTATTCCGAACGGGCCGACTACCAGCGATTCGTGTCCGCAGTATTTCTTCAATACCATCGTCTCACCCAAAACCACTGGAAGCAGAACTGTATGACCTGCACGAAAAAGTTTCTCAACTACTGCCGAAACCTGCACCTCGTCGGGCAGCGACCAGTATAGAAGAATGACGGAATTCGGTTTGCCAAGAGCTGCCACCCTGTTGCAGATTGAATCGCAGATGCCGAGACTTGCGGCAATGAGTTCATCCGACCGACGGGTTTTGAAAAGTTCCTTAACCTGCATTCTGATTTCCTTTTTTGTCATCATAGAGTTCTTCTTTTTTCGTGAGGAATACAAAATTAATCAAACCACTCCTCTTTTGCCAACTTTTAGAGAGCAAGTTCGGTCAGACTTCTTATATTTGTGTAATTTAGTGTTTTATTGATTTCGTATTTACTATGGGAAGGTCGTACAAAGGCGGTGTAAAAATCACCCGGAAACTGATGGTGGAACAGATCAAGGATTATTTCGTAGATAATCGCGATGTGCAGATAAGTATCAAAAACCTCTGCGAGATCCTGAATCTGAAAACACACCCAATGAGGACATTGTGTCTGGATGTCGTCCTCGACATGATTGAAGATGGATATCTTGTCGGAAACGAAAGTCGCATCTCATTGGCTCACAAGGAGAAATTCCTTGAAGGAGTGATACAGCGCCGGGCCGGAGGCAAGAACTATCTGGTTCCGGATGACGGAAGTCTGCCAATTATGGTTGCAGAGCGCAATACAAAAGGTGCGCAGAACGGTGACAGGGTGAGGATAGTCCAGTTCGCCCGCCGCTCGATGACGGCACCCGAAGGTGAGGTGACCGAAATACTGAAACGCGCCAAGGATACCTTTGTCGGAACTCTTCAGGTGGCAAGGAAAATGGCATTTCTCGTTACTGCCAACAAGAACGAGTTGGACATATTCATTCCGCGGGACAAACTGAAAGGCGGCAAGGATGGAGATAAGGCTGTGGTCAAGGTGACGGAATGGCCCGAGAACAGCGGACGCAATCCGGTCGGCAGGGTCGTTGACCTGCTCGGCGCTTCGGGCGAGAATGAAACTGAAATGCACGCCATTCTGGCTGAATTCGGTCTGCCCTACAGTTATCCCGAGAATGTCGAGACCGCAGCGAACCGCATCCCGTCGGAAATTCCTGCCGAAGCCCTGGAAGGGCGCGAGGATTTCCGCAATGTCACGACCTTTACCATCGACCCGCGTGACGCCAAGGACTTTGATGATGCTCTGTCCATACGCAGGATAAAGGACGGACTGTGGGAAGTCGGCGTACATATTGCCGACGTAAGCTACTATGTGACCGAAGACAGCATCATAGACCGCGAAGCCTACAAGCGCGCCACATCAGTGTATCTTGTAGACCGCACAATTCCTATGCTGCCTGAAAAACTGTGCAACGACCTCTGTTCGCTGCGGCAGGATGAGGACAAGCTGGCATACTCCGTCATCTTCACGATGAACGAAGCCGCCGAAGTCCGCGAATCGCACATTGCAAGAACAGTCATACGCAGCAACCGCCGCTTTGCCTACGAAGAAGTACAGGCCATCATTGAGCGTGAAAAGGAGGGACTATCCGGCAAGCTGCCCGGCGATGAATACACCGCCGGAATAATGACACTGAATGCCATGGCCGAGAAGCTGCGCGGCAGGCGAATGGCTGACGGAGCTCTGGAGTTTGACCGCGTCGAAGTACATTTCGAGGTTGACGAAAAGGGTCATCCGCTCAGTGTCTACTTCAAGGAATCGAAAGAGGCCAACAAGCTGATAGAGGAGTTCATGCTGCTGGCCAACCGCACAGTCGCAGAATTCGTCGGCAAAGTCAAGGATAAGTCACCGAAAACTTTTGTCTATCGTATCCACGACCAGCCAGACCAGGAGCGTCTGGAGAATCTGGCACGCTTCGTGCAGAAATTCGGATACAAGGTCAAAACAACCGGTACCAATGCCGAAATGACAAAGTCCATAAACAAGCTGTTGGCCGAGGTCAAGGGCACACGCGAACAGAATCTTGTTGAGACTGTTTCGCTCCGAGCGATGCAGAAAGCCTGCTACAGCACCGAAAACATCGGTCACTACGGACTGTCAATGGAGTATTACACTCACTTCACATCTCCTATCCGCAGATACCCTGACCTGATGGTACACCGCCTTCTCACCCGTTATCTGGCTGGAGGACGCAGCGTTTCACAGTCCCGTTACGAGGAGTACTGCGAACACAGTTCCAATATGGAGCAGCTTGCAGAACAGGCCGAACGCGCAAGTATCAAGTACAAGCAGGTGGAGTATATGAGCGAGCGCATGGGTCAGGCATACGATGCCGTCATCAGCGGAGTTACCGAATGGGGCATTTACGCCGAAATAATCGAGAACAAGTGCGAGGGACTCATTCCTATCCGCAGTCTTGGCGGTGACTATTTCGAATTCGATGAGAAGAACTATTGTCTGACCGGACATTCCACTGGCAGGAAGTACCGTTTGGGCGATCCCATCAAGGTAATGGTATCCTCGTGCAATCTGGAGAAAAAACAGATGGATTACGAAATAGTTGACTGATTATACATCAATGAAAAGGGTGACAATTTTCAAGCTGGCTGTATTGCTTGCCACTACTTTGGTGATAGCGGCCTGCAGCAGCGTTGCATTTACAGGCCGTAAGCGACTACTGCTCTTCAACGACAGTCAGATCACATCGCTGTCAGACCAGTCATACGCCGAGCTGATGAACAGTTCCAGACTTTCAACCGACTGGCAGTCGGCAGCAATAATCAGACAGGTCGGAATAAAACTTACTACTGCGCTTACCAAATATCTGACCGCAACCGGACAGACCGGTCTGCTGAACGGACTCAATTGGGAATACAGCCTTGTTCAGTCCGACGAAATAAACGCATTCTGCATGCCGAACGGCAAGATTGTATTCTACGAAGGAATCATGCCCTATTGCAACACGCCCGATTTCGTGGCTGTAGTGATGGGACATGAGATTGCCCACGCTATTGCCCGTCACGGCAACGAGCGTATGAGCCAGCAGGTAATGCTGAGCGTAGCGGGCACTGTTGCCAGCGAATACATCGGATACAAAACTTCGGCACAAAACCAGGAACTCTTCAACTTGGCGTACAGCATAGGCAACGAGTACGGCATACTGCTGCCGTTTTCGCGCAAGCACGAACTTGAGGCCGACGAGATTGGACTGATACTGATGGCCTTGGCAGGTTACGACATCAACCAGGCACCTGTGTTCTGGCGCAAGATGCAGGCTGGCTCCACACAGAGCGTACCGGAATTCTTCAGCACCCATCCAAATGACGCGCGACGCATTGCCAGCATAGAAAAGGAAATTCCTTCTGTCAAGGCTCTGGTTGCAAAGATCAATCGCGAATATAAATAATGCAATCAGTGACATTTCAAAAGATGAAAAGAGGATTCGTTCTGATAATAGCTGCACTGACAATGGCGGCAGTTGCCTGTTCACAGCCCAGACTGTCCGGCAATACCCTAAGGGTTGACTACACTTTCGCCGGGACCGCAGCTCAGGCCAGCATCTATCTGAACCGTCTCAGCACATTTCAGGGTTGGGCAGGCCGTAATGTGAATATGGACAGAGTTCATCTTGGCGGGAACGGTCAGATCAGAATGACGGACGCAGATAAGGGAGACGTGCTCTACTGTAACTCTTTCAGCACACTCTTTCAGGAATGGCAGAATACCGAAGAGGCCGTAACCGTTCCAAAGAGTTTCGAAAACGTGTTTCTGCTGCCTATGCCAACAGTTCGGGTCAACGTCACTGTTGAACTGTATGACAACTACAACAGAGTCGTGGCAACGATGACACATACGGTCAATCCCGATGACATACTTATCCGTTCCATAGGGCAGAATCCGGCAGAATTCAAATATGTTCAGAAGAGCGGAAAGCCGTCGGAATGCATTGACGTGGCCATCCTGCCTGAGGGTTACACTGCCGATGAAATGGATGTTTTCTATGCCGATGCCGCAGATGCCGTCGAAAGCATTCTGTCTCACGAACCTTTCAGCAAGTTCAGAGACAGATTCAATTTCATAGCCGTCAATCTGCCGTCAGATGATAGCGGAGTGAGCATTCCCAAACAGCATATTTGGAAGAATACCGCTCTCGGTTCGCATTTCGACACATTCTACAGCGACCGTTATCTGACCACTCTGCAGCTTGGCAGGATGCACGACCTTCTGGCCGGAATACCTTACGAACATATCATCATACTGGCTAACACCGACAACTACGGAGGAGGAGGCATCTTCAACTCATACACGCTGACTGCAGCGCATCACCCCACGGAACCTCAAGTTGTGGTTCACGAGTTCGGTCACAGTTTCGGAGGACTCGCCGACGAATACTATTACGATGACCAGTACGAAAACTACTACAATTCCGAAACCGAACCGTGGGAACGCAACATCACCACACGGGTTGATTTCGGCAGCAAGTGGGAGAATATGATAGAGCCTGGGACCCCTGTTCCGACCCCATCACCATTTGCCAAACCTGGCGACGTCAAGACAAAAGAGGACAGCACCGCCGTCAGTCAGATGCCGGCTGTTGGGCTCTACGAAGGCGCAGGCTATATGTCAAAGGGAGTGTGGCGTGGTTCTTTCAACTGCCGCATGCACACCAACAAATACCCGGAATTCTGTCCTGTGTGCAGACAGGCTCTCGAGGATATCATCCTTTATTATACGGAACAACAATCAAATTAATATTAACTGAGTTATGAAAAAATTAATGACCATTGCGGTCGCAGTTCTGGCTATGACAGCTTGTACGACAAACAACAAAGAGACAAATCCTTTCCTCGTGGAATGGGACACGCCTTATGGTATTCCACCATTTGACCAGATTAAGATCAGCGATTACATCCCGGCAATCAAGGCGGGTATCGCCCAGCAGGAACAGGAAATCGAGGCCATCACCTCAAACCCCGAAGCTCCGACATTCGAGAACACAATCGCCGCCCTTGAACTTTCCGGCAGTATTCTGAGCAAGGTTCAGGGCGTTCTTTACAACATATCTGAGACTGACCGCTCCGACGAACTCGATGCAGTCATCGAAGAGGCAATCCCACTGGAATCGGCACATTCGGACAACATCTCATTCAACCAGAAGCTCTATGACCGCGTAGCTGCCATCTACAACGCGGACCAGAGCGCTCTGACCCGCGAGCAGCAGATGGTTCTCAAGGAATACTACAACGACTTCGTACGCAACGGCGTCGGTCTGCCGGCTGACAAGCAGGATGAACTCCGCGAAATAAACAGCTCGATGGCATCGAAGACACAGACCATAGGCAACAACATACTTGCAGAGAGCAATGCCTTCAAGGAGAAGTTCGGCATCAGCGTTTCGGACTATCCCAACGCAATGACCACCACCGAAGACCGCGCCCTACGTCAGCAGATGTTCGAAGGATACACAATGCGCGGACACAACGGCAATGACAACGACAACAGCAAGCTGGTAATCGAGGTAATGGACCTTCGTATCCGCAAGGCTCAGATTATGGGTTACAACAACCCGGCAGCCTACATACTCGAGGAGAAGATGGCCCACGATCCCGAGACAGTCGATGAGTTCCTGGACGGAATCATGAAGGCCGCAGTTGCCAAAGCAAAAATCGAGGTCGCAGACATGCAGCAGATTATGGACCAGGATATAGCTGCCGGCAAACTGCCTGCAGGCTCCAAAATCGAACCTTGGGACTGGTGGTACTATGCTGAGAAGGTACGCAAAGCAAAATACGACCTTGACGAGGATCAGATCAAGCCATACTTCAAGCTGGAGAATGTAGTAAACGGTATATTCATCGCAGCCAAGGAGCTCTACGGCGTAAACATGGAGAAACTGGAGGGCGTTCCTTCATACAATCCTGAAGTTGTCACCACCTACAAGGTTACTGCCGATGACGGTTCGCTGCTCGGTATATTCACGACCGACTATCTGCCACGTGACAGCAAGCGCGGCGGAGCCTGGATGAACAACATCCGCGAACAGTACGTAGATGCCGATGGCAATATGGTACGCCCGATTATCGTAAATGTAGGCAACCTTGAAGAGTACCTGAACATCGACGAGGTCCAGACCGTTTTCCACGAGTTCGGCCACGCTCTTCACGGACTGCTCACACAGTGCCACTACAAGTCTGTCAGCGGCACCAGCGTAAAGCGCGACTTCGTCGAGACCTTCTCGCAGATCAACGAGAACTGGGCATTCCAGCCTGAACTTCTCGCCAAGTACGCATTCCACAAGGAGACAGGCGAAGTCATTCCTGACGAACTTGTTCAGAAGATCATCAACTCCCTCAAGTTCAACCAGGGCTTTATGACCACAGAACTCTGCGCAGCATCCATACTCGATATGAAATGGCACGAACTGGAGAGCACCGAAGGTATCGATGTTGACTCCTTCGAGAAGAAAGTATGCGATGATATGGGTCTGATTGACGAAATCGTTCCACGCTATCGCACCACCTATTTCAATCACATCTTCTCGAGCGGCTACAGCGCCGGTTACTACAGCTACCTGTGGGCCGAGGTTCTCGACAAGGATGCCTTCTCAATCTTCGAAGCATCGGGCGATGTATTCAACAAGGAACTGGCAACCAAGTTCAAGAAAACCTTCCTGGAGAAAGGCGGCAGCGAGGAGCCGATGATTCTGTTCAAGGAGTTTGCAGGCCGCGAACCGGACAACACCGCATTCCTGAAAGGCCGCGGACTGATTGACTGAGTTCCCTGAGCCATAAAAAATCAGAAAGGGTCGCCGGATTGCTCCGACGACCCTTTCACTATCAAGTTTCCAATCAATTATTCATTGTTCTCGGATTCGTCATCAAGCTCACCGTTCAGGGAATGACTTGCCTGAAGAGCCTCGTACTCCTCCTTGTTGGCTACGATAATGTGATCGAAGTCACGCAGACCGGTACCCGCTGGAATCAGATGACCGCAGATAACGTTCTCCTTCATACCGAGCAGGTAGTCCGACTTACCGTTGATGGCAGCCTCGTTCAGAACCTTTGTAGTCTCCTGGAATGATGCAGCAGACATAAAGCTCGAAGTCTGGAGAGCAGCCCTTGTGATACCCTGCAGCACCTGAGTGGATGTTGCCGGACGTGCATCACGAGTCTGAACCAGCTTCAGGTCCTTACGTTTCAGCATCGAGTTCTCGTCGCGGAGCTTGCGTGCAGTAACAATCTGACCAACCATCAGATTCTCTGAATCGCCAGCGTCAACGACATACTTCTTGCCCCATATACGGTCGTTCTCATCCATGAACTCCAGTTTGTCAACATACTGCTGCTCAAGGAAGCGGGTATCACCCGGATCGTTGATCTCAACCTTACGCATCATCTGGCGGACGATAATCTCAAAGTGCTTGTCATTAATCTTCACACCCTGCAGACGATACACATCCTGTACTTCGTTCACGATATACTCCTGAACAGCGGTCGGGCCCTTGATGGCAAGGATGTCCGAAGGAGTGACGCTACCGTCCGAAAGCGGAGTTCCAGCGCGTACATAGTCACCTTCCTGAACCAGAATCTGCTTTGAGAGGGCAACCAGATACTTACGCTCTTCACCAGTACGCGAAACGATTGAAATCTCACGGTTACCACGCTTGATCTTACCCATATTGACAGTACCGTCAATTTCGGCAACGACAGCAGGATTCGACGGGTTACGGGCCTCGAACAGCTCGGTAACTCGAGGCAGACCGCCGGTGATATCACCAGCCTTACCCTGAACGCGCGGAATCTTTAC
Organism: Bacteroidaceae bacterium; assembly: GCA_045642985.1. Lineage (GTDB taxonomy): Bacteria > Bacteroidota > Bacteroidia > Bacteroidales > Bacteroidaceae > Colenecus. Next base: position 11,056 of record JAZUJU010000041.1, read on the forward strand.
AATGATGTCACCGGCCGCAAGTTTCTGACCATCCTTCACCACAACGTGACCGCCAACCGGCAGGTTGTATGAACGGACAATCTCACCATTGCCATTGACAATGTGTGCGGTAGGAATCTTGGTCTTGTCGTGGGTCTCGGTGATGATTATCTCCTCAAGACCTGTTGACTCGTCAGACTCAACCTTGTATGTGACACCCTGTATTACGGAGTCAAGACTTACTGTACCCTCGGATTCAGTAATGATAAGTGCGTTGAACGGATCCCATTCGGCAATCAGATCACCCTTCTTTACGATGTCGCCATGATTAATGTAAAGTGAAGAACCGTATGGAAGCGTGTGCTGCGAAAGAACGATTCCAGTATTCTGGTCAATGAACTTGGCCTCACCGAGACGGCCTACGACAATGCGGTAGGCAGTTCCGTCCTCCTTCTTCGCATCGACGGTACGAAGCTCGTCGAATTCAATGCGTGAGTCGTTCTTTGCAATGAGACGCGAGTTGGCGGCGATGTTCGATGCAGTACCACCGGCGTGGAATGTACGCAGTGTCAGCTGAGTACCAGGCTCACCGATTGACTGTGCTGCGATGACACCGACAGCCTCGCCCTTCTCGACCAGACGGCTGGTAGCCAGGTTACGGCCGTAACACTTGGCGCAAACACCGTGCTTGCTCTCGCAGGTAAGCACTGAACGGATTTCAACGCTCTCAATAGGAGACTCGTCTATCTTCTTTGCAACATCCTCAGTAATCATATCGCCACCGGCAACGATAAGTTCGCCGGTAGTCGGATGAATGACATCGTGCACTGAAACACGGCCCAGGATTCTCTCGTACAGAGAAGCTACGACCTCGTCGTTCTCCTTCAGAGCTGAACAGACCAGACCGCGCAGAGTACCGCAGTCCTCCTCAGTGATGATGACATCGTGCGATACATCAACCAGACGACGTGTCAGGTAACCGGCATCGGCAGTCTTCAAAGCGGTATCGGCAAGACCCTTACGGGCACCGTGAGTGGAGATAAAGTACTCCAGCACCGACAGACCCTCCTTGAAGTTCGAAAGAATCGGGTTCTCAATAATCTGTGCGCCCTCGGCACCTGCCTTCTGCGGCTTGGCCATCAGACCACGCATACCGGACAGCTGACGGATCTGCTCCTTAGAACCACGGGCACCCGAATCAAGCATCATATAAACTGAGTTGAAGCCCTGATCGTCCGAAGAAATAGTCTTCATCAGAACCTTGGACAGATCCTCGTTGACGTGTGTCCAGACATCGATAACCTTATTGTAACGCTCGTTATCGGTGATAAGACCCATATTATATTCTGCGAGGATACCCTCGACCTCCTCATTGCCCTTGGCAACAAGTTCCTCCT
>JAZUJU010000042.1:0-3177 GCA_045642985.1 Bacteroidaceae bacterium
TCTGCTTTTTCTGTTCGTTGCGCGATGTGATGTCCGACTCGCACAGAAGCATCAGCTCCTCGATGTCGTCGCCCGCATCGAACAGCAGCCGTCTCACTGCGGAGTCTGTCACGATGTCGTCGACTATGTTGATGGGACGCATGTGCAGGTCAACCATCTTCTCCACATACTTCATCTTGTCGTTCTGCGGGAACTTCATCGTGCGGAATATGCCCTGAATCATACGGCTGCCGATATAGTTGTGGTTGTAAAAGGTCCATCCGTGCGCAGCATCCCATTTCTTGGTGCGCGGTTTGCCAATGTCGTGAAGCAGGGCCGCCCAGCGCAGCCAGATGTTGTCGCTCTGCCTGGCCACATTGTCCAGAACGGTCAGGCTGTGCAGGAAGACATCCTTGTGACCTTTACCGTTGATGGTCTCCACACCCTGCAGGGCTGCCAGTTCTGGAAATATCAGCTGCAGCAGACCGCATCTGTCAAGATCGATGAATCCCTTGGACGGGATGGGTGACATTATTATCTTGTTCAGTTCGTCGGCGATGCGTTCCTTGGAAATGATGGCGATGCGTTCTCTGTTCCTTTCGAGCGATGCAAAAGTCTCGTCGTCGATGTAGAAGTTCAGCTGGGTGGCGAATCTGATGCAGCGCATCATTCTGAGCGGGTCGTCGCTGAACGTAACGTCAGGGTCAAGCGGAGTGCGTATGATTCTGTCCTCCAGGTCGTAGATGCCGTCGAACGGATCTGTCAGCTCTCCGAAACGGTCGCCGTTCAGACAGATAGCCATGGCGTTGATGGTGAAATCGCGGCGTTTCTGGTCATCATCGAGAGTTCCGTCCTCTACGATAGGCTTGCGGGAGTCCCTGCTGTATGACTCCTTGCGGGCACCGACAAACTCAACCTCAAGACTGCCCCTGCGTACTTGGGCTGTTCCGAAATTCCTGAACAGCGACACGTGGGCACCCCGGCCGAGAGCCTTGCCGTACGCCTTGGCCATTTCCAGACCGCTTCCGACAACGACAACGTCGATGTCCTGATTCGGCCTCTCGAGGAACAGGTCGCGTACATATCCGCCGACGACGTAGCATTCCAGACCGAGTTGGTCTGCAGTCTGCGACAGAAGCCTGAATTCGGGCTTGTCCAGAAGCTCAGCCAGTTCTGCATCGCTGTAAAGTCTCATAGCGTCTCTTTTACAATGGCAAAGTTACTGCTTAACGCGTCAATGGAAAACAAAAAAGAGTAAGAATCTGTTTTGAAATGTTCCAATTAATCTTTTATAAAATCTTTCCGGTTGAAAATTCGTTTGTTTTCAGTCACAATGGAATCCCCATTGCTCCTTCAAATAACCGATTTTTCATCTCGAAAATCTTTCATAATATTTTTAATCGAACATTTCAAAACAAATTCTAATTTTGACCCCGAACACTGAAAATGTATGAAAAGATTTCTGATTCCGGCTTTGGCCGTCGTATTGCTCGTCTCATGCAGGCAGGACGAGAACAAACTGGCTCAAAAGTATCTCGATGCTGCCAGAGTGTCAATGGAAAACGGCAATTACGCCGATTCCAAGTTGCAGATAGACAGTATCAGAGAGCTCTATCCCAAGGCTTTTGAGGCCCGAAAACAAGGTATCAGGCTGCTACAGCAGATTGAACTGGCCGAGGCTGAGCGTACCATTGCCTTCCAGGACAGCGTGCTTTCAGTACTGCGCGACAGATTTGAGACTGAGAGAAAATCGTACGTGTTCGAAAAGGATGAGCAGTATCAGGATATCGGTGTGTACACCGTGTCTTCACAGGCTCTGGAGAAGAAGATAGGCAAAAATTACCTGCGCGCTCAGGTCGATGAGAAGGGACGCATGACAATAGTTTCGAATTACAGCGGCCCATCATACATCCATCACCGTTCCGTACGCCTGGCTCAGGGTGACAATTTCGTCGAGACTCCGGTTTCGACCGATTTCTATGAGTTCAAGGATCTGGACATCTGTTATGAAAAATGCAATTTCACCGATGGAAATGACGGTGGAATCGCATCATTCGTGGCTCTGAACGGAGACGGCAGAATCGAGGTGCAGCTTAGGGGAGAGCGCACGCTGAAGTATACGATGTCTGACGCTGACTGCAAGGCTGTGCGGCAGGTATATTCCCTGTCACTGCTGCTTTCATCAATCGAAGAGGCATCCGCGCTGCGCGATGAAGCCGTCCGCAAGGTGAAATTCATTCAGACAAATGTAGAGAAGGCCGAACAGCCGGAGCTGGAATCTGACAGTGAATCAGGTGAATAAGGCGTTCAGGAAAATTACTGCAAGCCCTAAAGGGGCCACATATTTGATCAGGACATAGACGAGATTCATAATCCCGGTGCTGACCTTTGTCCTGCCTCCTCCTGACAGTTCGTCCATTACATCCTTTTTGTCCATTATCCAGCCGGTGAATATCAGAAGCAGCAGTCCTGATGTCGTCATCAGATAGTTGGATGACAGATGGTCAAAGAAGTCGAATACGTTGTATCCGCATATCTTGAAATCCGACAGGACACCCTGAGACAGTGAGCAGAATATTCCTGGAATGAATACAGTCAGGAACGAAACGAAGATGGCCCCGTTCCTCTTCAGCCCAGTAGTCTCGATGAAGAATGCCGCCAGCGATTCGAACATCGAAACTGACGAGGTCACTGCAGCCAGGACAAGCGCCAGGAAGAACAGAATGGCAATTATGTCCCCCATTGGCATAGAAGCGAATATCGACGGCAGGGTTATGAATGCAAGGCTTGGACCTGCGTCGATGTTTGGCTCCGTGCCGTTCATTGCGGCAATGGCGAACAAGGCCGGGATAATGGCCAGTCCCGCAACGATGGCGAAGATAGTGTCCAGAAGAGATGCCGTGAATGCTGAAATCGTCAGGTCTTCCTCTTTTTCGACATACGAACCGTAGATGAATATCGTTCCCGCTCCAAGACCGAGAGTGAACAGACTCTGGCCGAGCGCGTCCAATACAGTGTCTGCTGTCACTTTTGAAAAATCGGGAACGAGCAGATATCTGACCCCTTCCATAGCTCCCGGCAGGGTGAGGGTGTGTATGGCCATCAGTATGATGATGACGAACAGGGCAGTCATCATCACTTTGGAGAAACGTTCTATTCCCTTTCTGATACCACCCATCGTTATCAGCGCTGTCAGTG
>JAZUJU010000043.1:0-4821 GCA_045642985.1 Bacteroidaceae bacterium
GACGAGGAGAAGGCGTTCTACCTTGACTCGGTCAAGCAGGTCCGCATGGCTCAGGTTGAATCGTACCTCATCGACGAGCTTGCGCTGGAGACCTGCTTCGAGGGCAACAGGTTCGGCGACCTTATCCGTTTCTCGATGCACCGGGGCCATGCAATGGCAATATATACCGACAATGACTTCCTCGCTACGAAAGTCAGCATGAGGACAGGAAAGCCGGTGCTCGGCAGTGATCTCTACACCAGACTGCTCGGCGACGGAATCAACTACAACCCGAACTGGTATCTGCCGTTCTAAACAGACTAGTGTCACCGCTTCCGCATGCATCGGAAGCATCCCTGGAAGCGGCGGCATTTCCATAATAATCACCCGTTAGAGTTCAAACCTTTTATTAACCTTATTATTAACTAACATTTTTTTTAACTAAATCAAAAAGCTTATGGAAAAAAGATTTTTACTTTTATCCGCACTCGCTCTTTGTCTTAGTCCTGTAATGATGGCCCAGGATGTTGATCCTGACAAGCCAATCTGGGAGTTCAACTTTGACGATGGAGATATGAGTATGTTTGATGAGGACGATGACGCTTCAATCGCAGGCGAAATCAATGGTGTTACCTATTACATTCTGCCTGTTGAGCAGGAAGTGAACTCGTCTCTGAAATTCGGTTTGGACACCACTCCGAAATTCACGGTGGATACAACTATCGTTATTCGCCACAATGTCTCTCCCTATACCGAAGGTGATCGTGATGATGAATACACACTCGACGAATCGACCGATTATGATAACGATGAGTTATCGAAACTTGGCGTTACTGAAAAAAGCGTAAACTTCTTCCGCTATTTTGCAAAAGCCAAAGAAGGTAAGGCAAAAGCGAATGTTGAGGACTATCAGGCAAACCTCTTCGTACGTAATCTGCCTATCGAAGAGCATAGCTCGTATCGTGTATCATACTATATGCGTGTCGATTCTGTAAACGCTCACCTCGACGTTCGTCTGCTCCGCGGCTGGTTCGATTCAGAGAAACCATTCGCAATGGACGGAAAGGGTTCAAAGACTTTCATCCAAGAAGTCAAGGGTTCCGATTGGGTAACTGAGATTGCCGAAGGTATCAACGATACCATCAAGGAGAATCTCAACCATTGGAAGCGCTATACCTATATGACTTACTACAGTTCAGCAGATACTCTCAATAAATTCTGTCAGAATCAGTACTATTGGAGCGGTCTTGATTCCCGTTGGAACAGCATCTTCCAGGATGCAAGACAGCGCGGTCAGGTTCCACCTGAAATTGAAGAGAAGATGTATAAGAAGGGAACAGTTGAACAATATATTGAATGGGGAGGTATGAAAATCAAAATCGGTAGCACTGACTATGATTCTATCTTCGCATCACGTATTGAGCAGCCTAACACATTCTTCCTCCGTTTCGCTTTCAGAGGTGGTAATACTACATACGATATCGACAATATCGCTCTGTACAAGTCAACCATCGCCTATGCTGAGTACAGCGGCGCTCAGATCCGTCTGAACTTCGGCTACGAAACCAATATGAAGGAGGTCATTGACAACAACGGCGGTTCAAAGCTCGGCCGTATTGACGTTTCCGAACTTGAACTCTTCCAACTCTCAGCCGACGGCGGTGATGCTCCTGAAATTGAGCATGTTGAGTTCCAGAGCGATGGTATGGTATATCTGTGGCTTGACGGTACACCCGAAGAGGATGTAAAACTTCACCTGACATTCGACAATGCAAGCGCAGAATCCGGCTGCCAGCTGAAATATCTCGCTGACAAGCTCTATCCTTACTTCGACAGAATCGGCGTCGAGGACAACCTCGTCGTTCCCGGCTTCAAGAATGAGCTGGTTCTTCCTTCGGGCTTTGCTGCTGTTCCCGGCATCGAAGACGTTCCTCCAGTGCTCGACACAGATAATCCTGCATCTGTTGAACTCAAGCCCTTCGGGCTTGACAACGCTACCCAGCGTGCCTTCACATTCAACTTCAACAAGAAGGTTTACATAAATCCTGATGATTTTGACTACACCATCAAGGCTACCATCTACGGAGGTCTCCCAGGATACGAAATCGAAAAGGATGCTTTCACTCTTGAACTTCTCAACGAAGAGTCCAGCCAGTCTGTAACATTCGTTGTTCCTGACAAGGATGACTATATGCAGGACATCGTCCTCAAGGGCGTTTATACGATTGAGCTCTACTGTCTCCACGCAGATCTTGACGGCGAGCCGTCAGACTTCAGCGAGGCTGACTACGGTGACGGTCCTATCAAGGTTGAGTACTCTTGGGGCGATCCTCAGGACATCATCGACGCTGACAAGAGAAGCACCGCTTACATCTACAACAAGAAGGTCACTGACGCCTACAATGCTGACATGGCTGAGCTCGATAAGGTTGCCGATATTACCTCTCCAGCTGTCATCGGTTTGCGTGAGTTTGTAGCCCAGTACGAGCCGGTAGCATTCCTGCAGAACAATCAGGCTCCGAGCCAGTACGATGCTGCTGAGAAGGCTCTGAAGGACAAGCTTCCAGTTATTAAGGAAGTAGTAAACTCTGTCCATAACTATGAAGTCAGTGTCAAGCGTGCAGTTGAAGCCAAGGCTGCTGCAGTTGCTTTCAAGCAGACCAACAAGTACAAGGATCTCTCAGACGTCCTGGCAGATACCGCTATTATCAACCCGAATGTATCTGAGGCAGAGGAACTCCTTGCTTATCTGAAACAGCTCCATCACGTAACCATCAACGGCGAGTCCCTGCCATGGGTTGTCGCACAGGCTAATGCTCTGTTCAAGCTCAGCAACGACCTTGGCAACGATCTGTCAGGTGACACCTATGTAACTGGACTGATGAACAATATGGAGAATGACAACCCGACCCTGAACGAGGTTCTCAAGCTCAACGTCAAGAAGGCCCTCCTCAACAAGATCAAGGCTCTCGGCGAAGGCCAGACAACCGACAGCATCGAGGTTTCACCGCTGTTCGACAACTACAGGTTCTACTCTACCGCACTCCTCGGCGATGACAAGGATATCAAGTCCTATAACGCTGGCTATCATGGCGTAGATGGTGGTATTCTTTGCTATCGTATAGGCAGCAAGGCAGACTCACTCCGCGTATTCCCGGGATGGAAGTTCGGTTCGACAACCAGCGATGGAAGTCACTTCGGTTTCTGGCCGTCACGTGGTGATCAGAATTGGCCGGAAAGTTCATCTTCACCTCTTAATGACAACTTCCGCGGTGACTACTGCGAGAGCGCTGACGAGGCTTTGGCCGGTACAGTTGCCTGCGACTGGAATGTTTCGTTCGTCCTGATGCAGACTCTTAAGGATCTGCCTGCAGGCCAGTACACCATCCAGGCTCCGGGTCACTACTCAAATGCTACTAAGATCAAGAACGACCTGCTGATTGCAAATCAGGACACCGCTGTCAACACCAATGTGGATGCAACCGAAACTGAGCCTGCAATTGTCGGTATCGACTCCATGACAGTCACTACCGTTCTTGAACAGCCGGGTGACATCGCATTCAAGATGACACACGAGCAGATGGAATCTGGCTTCCTGATGTACAACATGATTATGTACTTCAAGGGTGCCAAGGATCCAAGCTTCAACTATGACATGGCTATCGCTGCAATCGACCAGCAGATCAGTGACATCAAGTCCGAGGCTGCCGCTGTCGTAGCTGCCAAGAAGGTTGAGCTCTACAACATCAACGGTGTCAAGATCAACAACGCTGAACCGGGTCAGATTGTAATCCGCGTAACAGACGGCATTGCAGAGAAGATCGTCGCTGAATAAGGAACCCTTATTCAATCTATAATGAAAAGGTCGGCTGAAAAATGCCGACCTTTTCTACTTAGATTCTGTTGCAATTTTAGAATTTGCCTACAGTGCCTGAACCTCTTCGACTGACAGCCCGGTGCACTGGCTGATGATGGCAATGTCAACACCCGCCTGCTTGAGTTTTCTGGCAGTATCAATCTTTTCTTCTGCACGTCCCTCCGTGCGTCCCTCTGCTCGTCCCTCTGCAAGGGCCTCGGCTCTTGCTTCTGCACGTGCTTCTGTTCGTGCTTTGCGCACGGCGTACTCGCGTTCCGCTGCTATCTGTATCTCGTCTCTTACCATCTTGTCGTATATTTACAGTTTACCTTTTTCTACGTTATCTCTATCGGAAGCCTCGAACAGCAAGTCGAAATACCGGCTCAGTCCGGAGGGCTTCTCGCTGAAATTCACCATCTCGCGTACGTACCAGGCCCATTTCTCTATGAATGTCGTATCTACGGTCGGTTCCCTGGCGGCTGGCAGCTGAACGAATATGAAGTTCTCCTTGTCCGTCATTATGCTGCCGCTGTCGTCCATTCTGAATTTGCCGCGCCGCAGCAGAGCTTCCCGGTTCGGCGTATCCTCGCCGTCCACCTTCAGATAGCCGTCAAGCACGCTTATCACATACAGTGTCCGCACCTTGGAATACGGTTCGCCGCGCTTGAGCAGATGGGGTGTCTGCCCTCCGGCATGGGGCCGACTAAAAAGTGATTTTTAGCCGGTCTCTCTTTTTGTTCGCATTTATCTTCCGGCTCCAAAATTGATGTCAGGTCTTTTTATTTTGCTCAACTGGCTATCACGAGTTCATTCCAAAGCTGTAATACTCTGTCTGTGCAGTAATTATGGTCTGCACAAGCCGCATTGATCAGCTTTTCGTGTCTTTTGCGTTCGTTCTGAACGATGTATTTCCTCAGATTGTGCGCCAGAGCGACCAGTCCGAACTCCACTTTCACCTTGTCGTTGGATTTGAGCCTGAAGCGCTT
>JAZUJU010000044.1:0-7664 GCA_045642985.1 Bacteroidaceae bacterium
GGACATCCAGTACGACATTTGAACCGTATCGCTTCTTGAGATTGCTTAACTCTACTTTCATCTTGAAGAGTATTTTTCCATATACTTATATCTGTTACTCATAAATCGTCTGACAACCCATCTGAAAAATGGCCTGTATGCAATGAGTCCTCCGATTCCGAATGCGGAGAGAACAAGTTGCATCTTCCATCCCGTAAGCAGTGAAACACTTCCGAAACCTATTCCCGTAGTAGCAATTATGACAAGAAGCGAGCTCACTTTCAGCGTACTACCCTGATAGTTGAAGAAGGCCTTCCCGAACATATCGATTGGAACACAGTTGTAAGCGTCTATGAGCATAAACATATTGCCGAAGCAGCAGCAGAACAGCACTATCGCGACTATGTCGAACGGAGAGACGTAGCTGTTCCAAATGCATATAGGCAGACAGAGCAGAGCGCCGACGGCGCCGCAGACCAAACCGAAACGGTACTTATAGGCAAGCAGATTCTCTATTGCTATCGGACGGCTCCAGATACCATTGAAGAAGTTGGCCTCAACCGCGAATCCCCATTGAGGCATAGAGCTGCCAAGCAGGAAAAGGAACAGGAACAGATAGTAAAGCACGAAGTCTGACGTGTTGTTGAATGAAGCCATCAGACAATTCAAGTAGAGAAGTGCAGCAAAGCATATTCCTGTAACCCTCAGCCTTTTGGATCTCAGGAAGCTTCGGAACTGTATGCCGGAAATGTAGTTTCCACGGGCAGACTTCACGGAACCGGCAAGATAACTTTTCACTGCCTTCTCGGGCTGGTAGTTGCCGCGGTGTTTTACCTTCATTACAATTAATCCGCCGAGAACGGATGCTAAATAGAGAAAGATGAACACAAGCAGACCCGGCAGTGGAGGCATAAACAGGAAACACGCCGGGAGTAACATCAGCGGCATCAAAAGATTCGATGCTTTCCAGAACTGAGACAGCGAGAGGAATCTGTTCCACATACTCTGCGACAGCGGCCGGGTCTTCAGGAAAGTGTTCATAACGGAATTGTCGCGCACCATAACTAACTTCAGTATCAGGTCCGGTATTGTGCACCCTACGGCGACGACAGCCATAGCAGGTGCGGGAATTTCAACGCCATCCTTCTTCAGCACGACGAACACAACAAACCATATTATCCAGAGATAGGCCACAAGGAAAATGTCCCCGTAAAGATTGCCTTTCGACTTGCTTTTCAGAAACATCTGTGTCTGTAACCGGGTAAGAGTCTTAAGTGTAAATGCCATATAGGAACCGTATGTGTTGCGAATATAGTCAATTTCCCGAAATTTGAAGGATCTGATCTGTAATATCAATTGAGCAATAGTTGGGCGGACTGCGGAAAAACAATGACAATACTGTGAAAACAACAGCGGATCTATTTTGTGATGTGGAATAAAAAACTACATTTGAGTGAAACTGTAAAAATGAGAAGACTATGGATTTCGCATTTAGACTGAAAATGGCCAACTCGACAAGGGCATCTGAAAGAAAATTCAAGTTCCGCACTACAACGTTCAGCGAAAAGCTACAGTTGAGAGAGAATGACGGGAAAGACTCAAAGTTTAGTGCTTCTGAGGAATATTAATTAATTTGTTACTGTATAAATGCAGAAGAAATGAGAATTTTCAGTGTAATAATGGCGCTGTTATGCCTTGTGCTGGGCGTTTCGTGTCTTTTGAAATTTGACGCGATATTATCAAAAAAGATGTCATCAGGCTCTTTCCACCCGGAGAAATACCACATCCGCAGGTTAAAGGCGGTTTATGTCTCTATGGCGTTTGTACTTGCCTGCCTGTTTCTGGCAGGTGCAATTACGCTCAACACCGGAATCAGCATTCTGTTTTTCCCTGTAGTGGCGGTGGGTCTGATTGTTATCTACACCTGGTGCAGAAAGCGATAAAAAAGCAGACAGGGGTCACCCCCTGTCCGCTATTTCAGTTCTGATTCTTCCTTCATGTCCAGTTCCTTGCCGTCTGCATCCTTGAACTTGCAGGCCAGCATCGGAAGACTTTGGTCCGGATAGACTTTCACACCCAATCCATATTTAATCTTCCATCGTTTCTTGATAGGCATCAGACCCTTGCTCAGGTAGGCATCGACGTATGGGTGAACGAAAAGTTTGAACTTTCTCACCCCATTTTTGTTGACCAGACAGTCAATTTTGTTTTCGAGCTGATCTGTGAACAGTATTGACGGCTTGACGACACCCTTGCCGAAGCAGGTGGGACAGGTCTCATCGACCGGAACATCCATTACAGGGCGCACTCTCTGACGGGTAATCTGCATCAGGCCGAACTTGCTGAGCGGCAGGATGTTGTGCTTGGCGCGATCTCTCTGCATATTGCTGCACATCCTTTCATAGAGTTTCTGCCTGTTCTCCGCCAGATCCATATCGATGAAGTCGATGACTATGATTCCGCCCATATCGCGCAGACGGAACTGTCTTGCCAGTTCGTCGGCAGCTCCAAGGTTGACTTCGAGGGCGTTCTCCTCCTGGTTGTCTGATTTTACACGATGACCGCTGTTGACATCGACCACATGGAGCGCTTCGGTATGCTCAATGATGAGGTATGCGCCGTTCTTGTACGAAACGATACGTCCGAACGACGACTTGATTTGCTTGGTTATGGCAAAATGGTCAAAGATTGGCAGGTCACCCTTGTACTGCTTTACGATATCTACGCTGTCCGGTGCTATGAGAGACACATAGTCACGTATTTCGGAGTAGCTCTTCTCCTCGTTGACGTAAACTGATTCGTACGACGAGTTCAGCAGATCACGCAGCAGCGCGATGGTGCGGTTGCTCTCTTCGTGAGCCAGCACCGGGGGGTTCTGACATTTCATTACCTCGGCAAGGCACTGCTCCCATCTGCGTACCAGCACTGCCAATTCTGCATCGAGGTCTGCAACCCGCTTGTTCTCAGCTACAGTACGCACTATGACACCGCAGTTTGCCGGTTTGATGCTCTGCAGCAGCTGTTTGAGTCTGGCACGTTCTTCCGAACTCTTTATTTTTGTCGAAACTGAGACCTTGTCGCCGAACGGAATGAGTACCAGGTATCGTCCGGCAAACGAAATGTCGGCTGTCAGGCGCGGTCCCTTTGTCGATATTGGTTCCTTGGCTATCTGCACAAGGATTTCGTCTCCCTGCTGCAGTGCCTGCGCTATACCTGCGCCTTCGGGCAACTGGGGCGCTCTGGCCGCCTTTTCGAACGGAAACAGTTTCTTTCTGTTGGATGCTACCTGCTTCAGGTATTTCTGAAGCGATGTGAATTGGGACCCCAGATCCTGAAAGTGCAGGAAGGCGTCCTTTTCCGAACCGATGTCCACGAAGCAGGAATTGAGTCCGGGCATAAGTTTCCTGACTCTGCCCAGATAGATGTTCCCGACGGAGAATGCCATTTCGCGGCTCTCCTTCTGATACTCCACCAGCGTTCCGTTTTCGGTTATCGCAATGGAGATGTCATCCTGTTGTACGTCAACAAATAATTCGCTGGTCATACGGTTGCGCATTTAAAACAAAAATCAAACTTGAATTCCCGGAAGACCGGCAAGTTTGATTTTTGAATCCTGTCTCAAGCAAGACTGATTTATTTGCTCTTATGCCTGTTCTTTCTCAGTCTTTTTTTACGCTTGTGAGTTGACATCTTGTGTCTTTTTTTCTTCTTTCCGCTTGGCATAGTTGAAAAATTTTATAGTTGATTACTTCCTTACTGCAGTAGCAAATGTCTTTGCCGGCTTGAATGACGGAATACTGTGCTCAGGAACAGTGATTGTAGTGTTCTTGAGTATATCGCGTGCAGCCTTGGCTGCTCTCTTCTTGATGATGAAGCTACCAAATCCACGAAGATAAACCGGCTCGCCCTCCTGAAGAGACTCCTTGACAACTGTCATGAACGCTTCGACGCAGGTAAGTGCGTCGGCCTTATCCAAACCGGTTCTCTTAGCAATCTCGCTTACAACTTCTGCTTTAGTCATAATAGTTTCTTTTTGTATTTGTTACGTAGTTGTTCGTTTCGGACTGCAAATATACTTCTTTTTTCCGACTATCAGCACAATTGAACTATTTTTTCAGATTGTTTTTCAATTTGTTATTAATGAAAACTGCGGCATACCGGATTGCAAACCAGACCTTTTTATTATATTTGCTCCGTTATTCATCAATTAATACCAAACATTATGTCATTAAACAAAGTTATGTTAATCGGCAATGTGGGTAAGGATCCGGATGTCAGGTATCGTGACAACGGATACTGCGTGGCAAGTGTTGCTCTGGCAACCACCGACCGCGCGCGCACACTGCAGAACGGCACACAGGTGCCGGAGAGAACCGAGTGGCACAATCTGGTCTTCTGGCGCGGATTGGCCGAAACCGTCGAAAAATACGTTCACAAAGGCGACAAGCTCTACATCGAGGGCAGCCTGCATTCCCATTCTTACGATGACCAGAATGGTGTCAAACGCTATGTGACTGAGATTTATGTTGACAACATGGAGATGCTGACCCCACGTGGGCAGACAAGGAACTCCAGCCAGCAGGAACCTGTTTCGGGCGAGGCTCCGCAAAATTCCGAAACTGCTCCGTTCTAAGACTTTCCAATAGATCTGACGGCTATTGCTGAGCGTTTGTTCCGGCATAGCCGTCTATCTTTTCAATATGCCTTTATTCAAGACAATATCAACAGCCGACGGACTGATAGGAATCTGGAGGATAACCGAAGACGAGTCCGAATTGCGGCATCTGGCCGGGCAGTCTCTATGTGCGGATGTAATCGGCACAATGGCGCCTTCGAGACTGCTTGAGAAACTTGCGGTACGGGCTATGCTGTCTGAAATCGCGGCTCAGATAAGTCCATCTGCCGTGATTGGGAAAATATCATACAACGCGGACGGCGTTCCGTCGATTGGGCAGGGGCTCCGTATCAGTATCTCGCATACAGACGGCTACGCGGCCATATACCTGAGCGACCGGACTGACGTGGCAGTTGACATTGAGGTCCGTTCAGGGCGCGCATTCAAACTTGCCGCCCGCTTTAATCTTTATCCGGAAGTGTGTCCGGATGCCGATTCGGCAACCTTATGCTGGTCAGCCAAGGAAACGCTGTTCAAACTGGTAGGACAGTCCGCATCCGATTTCAGGGAATCGGTATTTGTCAAACCGTTCTCCGTTGGGGAAACCGGCACGCTTACACTTGAAAACCGCCTCGCCGACAGCTCTGCAGAATACATTATTTTCTATGAATTGTTCGAGGATTTCGTGCTGACACACTCTGCACGGCTTCAATAGTTCCGTCAAACTTTCTTCTGTAGGGAAAATAGTATATCTTTGCCCTGTAACATTCTTACTTGTATGGAACTGCTGAAAGGAAAGAAGGGCATCATCACCGGTGCTCTCAATGAGAAGTCAATCGCGTGGAAAGTTGCCGAAACCGCAATTGCCGAAGGCGCTGAAATAGTACTGACCAACACTCCCGTGTCAATACGTTTAGGAGATACCGCCCGCCTGGCCGAAAAGTACGGATGCAGGCTTATTCCTGCAGACGCCACTGTTGTAGCCGATCTCGAAGCGCTCGTTGACGGTGCTATGGAGCAGTTCGGCGGCAAATTCGACTTTGTCCTTCACAGCATTGGAATGTCACCTAACGTCCGCAAGCGCCACCCGTATCAGGACATTGACTATGCGCTGATGGACAAGACGATAGATATCTCTGCCCTATCCTTTCACAAACTCATTCAGACACTCTACCACAAGGACGCGCTGAACGAATGGGGATCGGTGGTAGCACTGACATACATTGCCGCAGACAAGGCCATTTCAGGATACAACGATATGGCGGACGCCAAAGCTCTGCTGCAGTCAATCGCCAGAAATTTCGGAGTGATTTACGGCACCGGAAAGCACGTGCGCATCAACACTGTCTCGCAGTCTCCTACCGACACCACCGCTGGCCAAGGAATAAGCGGTATGAAGCAGATGCTGGAATGGGCTGACTCCGCCTCACCGCTTGGAAACGCTTCGGCTCAGGATTGCGCCAACTATATCGTCACACTGTTCTCGGACTATACCCGTATGGTCACAATGCAGAATCTGTATCACGACGGAGGATTCTCATCGACCGGGCTTTCGATGAAGGCTGCCGGAATCAGTCCTGACCAACACCTTCGCTGATTATTTTTTCAAGATCCTCACGCTGCATCCTGCCGTCCAGGCAGAGGAACGTGCACTCGTTTCCGTCCAGGATCATCATAACCAGTCCTGTAACAATCTGTTCGTCTCCGATGGTGTAGAAACGGACCGTTTCGCCGTCATCCTTCACCTCCATCAGGATCTCGTAGTCTCCAGAATCGATGAATTTCCTGACATCCTGCGCGAGTTTGTCATTTATGGACTTGTTTTCGCTCTCTATCAGGTAGAATGCATCAAGCGAGCTGACCACCTTCGACAGATTGACATCGCTGTCGTTAATCTCCACAGACGGCAGTTTGCCCATCATCTTGAACATTGCCTTGGAAATGTAAACGGCAGACACGCCCTCCTCTCCTGAATACTTGTTGTATATGCTTTTACCGTCCTGGGCAAATCCCTGAACTGTCATGAGCAAAACTACTGCCAGTGCTATCAGTTTTTTCATCTTATTTTCAGTTTAATACGTTTATTATCAGTTTAATGCATTATTCAATGTTTCAAATGCCGATTCCGTCGCAGATGCCATTTTAACGCCCTTGTCAACTTTCGATGAAATCAGGGCAAAACTGCGCTCCAGTTCGGCGTAGGCCATCTCCGGATCGGAATAGGTGTCCTTGGGTTCTCCAGTGTGAAAGATGAGGAGCACTGCGGCGCAAGCTGTAGCCGCAAACGCAGCCGCCCCGCCCCAGATACGTCGTGACGATACGCGACGCCGTTCTTCTCTATCCAGTGCGGCTGTCACAAGAGCGGCCTTCACTCTTTCCGACATATTCTCAGGAACCGGGATATCCGAATTCTCCGCCAGTAACTCCAGCGCAGACGGAAGCAGTCTTTCTATCTCTTCGAGCTTTTTCATACCATATTTCTTATCTTTTTCCTTGCCCGGCTTATCAGCACGCGCAGGGTCAGGTTCTTCATACCAGTTGTTTTCTCTATATCTTCGTAGGACATATCCTGCAGGAAACGCATCTCAAACACCGTTCGCTCGCTCTTTGAGAGTCCCTCCATAGCCTGCATGACCCGTTCCACCTTTTCCCTTTCCTCTGTCGAACCCGGCTCGCAGGCATCTTCGCTGATGCTGTCGTCGAGTTCCGTCATCCTGTACCGGTCTGCCCGTCGCAACCGGTCAAGACACATATTTCTGACTACAGTGACGCAATAGGCTTTAGGATTCCCAACCATATCCAGCGAATCCAGGGAATTCCACAGTCTGACATACATATCCTGCACAACATCCTCTGCCTCCTCCCTTGATTCCATAATATAATAGGCTGCTTTGTAAAGGGTTTCGTTCAGAGGCAAGTACCGTTCCGTAAATTCCCTTCGCGTCATTCGTCCACCATCTTGCTTACATCCTCGAGTGAAATGTTTCCCTGTATGCAGACAAGACAGTCATCCCGGACAAAGATTACAAGATCCGTCACCTTTTTGGTGTCCTCATCGACCGTTCCATAT
>JAZUJU010000045.1:0-3381 GCA_045642985.1 Bacteroidaceae bacterium
CCAGTTCCTTTTCCAGCCTGTCGCGCAGCTTACCGGTCAGGTAGCGTGTATTGAATGTACCCGTAAAATAAAGCAGCAGACAGTTCATCGGCACTCTTCAAGCTTAGGTTTGAGATATCGTCCCGTATATGACTGCGGACATGCTGCCACCTGTTCGGGTGTGCCCTCCGCCACAACCAGGCCGCCCTGTTCGCCTCCCTCCGGGCCGAGGTCAATTATGTGGTCCGCACACTTTATCACCTCAAGATTATGCTCAATCACCACAACAGTATGTCCACGGCTGATAAGAGCGTCGAATGCGTCCATCAGCTTCCGAATATCGTGAAAATGCAGACCTGTGGTAGGCTCGTCAAAGATGAATATGACAGGCTCGCTCTTTTCAAGACTCAGATAATAGGCCAGCTTGACACGCTGGTTCTCGCCGCCTGACAATGTCGACGATGACTGTCCCAGCTTTACATACCCGAGTCCGACCTGCTGCAGCGGACGCAGGCGTCTGACTATGCGTCTCTCGTCGCTGCCGTCCACCTCGCTGAAGAAGTCTATGGCCTGGTTGACTGTCATCTCCAGTATGTCCCAGATATTCTTGGAGCGGTATGTCACCTCCAATATATCCTTCTTGAAACGTTTGCCGTGACAGCTCTCGCACTCCAGCACCAGATCAGACATGAACTGCATCGATACGACAGTAGTACCCTCTCCCTTGCACTCCTCACATCGGCCGCCCTCGGAATTGAACGAGAAGTGTGTGGCTCGGAATCCCATCTGGCGCGATACCTGCTGCTCTGCAAAAAGCTTGCGTATTTCATCGTACGCCTTGACATACGTCACCGGATTCGAGCGTGACGAACGTCCTATCGGATTCTGGTCCACAAATTCGACGCTGCCCACCATACCAGTATCACCGGTAATCGATGAGAACTCGCCGGGGCGTTCCCCGCCGTCATCGTAGAAGCGTTTCAGTCCAAGGTAGAATATGTCGCGCACAAGCGTGCTCTTGCCTGAGCCGCTCACGCCGGTCACAACCGTCATCACATTAAGCGGGAACTTGACATCAATACCCTTCAGGTTATTCTGACGCGCACCTTTCACCTCAATGAAACTGTTCCAGGGTCTGCGCGAGAACGGCAGAGGAATCTTCTCCGTTCCGTTAAGATACCTGGCAGTGTAACCCTCACCCTGGCGGCACACTTCTTCGGGAGAACCCATGCAGACAATGTTACCGCCTCCGCGTCCGGCTTCAGGGCCGACATCGATGATAAGGTCTGCCGAACGTATTATCTCTTCATCGTGTTCAACCACAATGACGGTATTGCCCACGCTCTGAAGCTGACGCAGCACCTTGGTCAGCCTGTCGGTATCACGGCTGTGCAGACCTATGCTCGGCTCGTCAAGAACATACAGAGAGCCGACCAGACTGCTTCCGAGCGATGTCACAAGATTGATGCGCTGGCTCTCGCCGCCGGACAGAGTGTTGCTCAGACGGTTAAGCGTGAGATATTCAAGTCCCACATCCATCAGGAGTTGCAGTCTGACGGTTATTTCCTTAAGTATCCGGCCGGCAGTAGCCTGCTCAACTTCGGAAAGATTCAGTTCATCGAAAAACCTTTTCAGCTCTGTTATCGGCAGATCCACAAGTTCCGAAACGGCCCTGCCGCCGACCTTCACATACGAAGCCTCCTTGCGCAGTCTCTTTCCCTGACAGGCAGGACAGACTGTCTTGCCGCGATAGCGGGACAGCATTACGCGGTACTGTATCTTGTACTGGTTATGCTCCAGCATCTTGAAGAAATTACTGATGCAGCACTCAGGCCACTCTTCTCCGTCAACGACTATGTTCTTGCCGGTTCCGTTCCACAGATAATCCTTCTCCTGCTGCGTAAGCTGATAATACGGCGTAAATATCGGGAATGAATGACGTTCAGCCTCAAGCAGGAAATACTTGAGCCACTCGCCCATCTTTTCGCCGCGCCAGCATACAACTGCACCGTCATACACGCTGAGCGCCCTGTTCGGAATCACTAACGATTCGTCTATGCCCATAACACGTCCGAATCCCTCGCAGACGGGACAGGCTCCAATAGGTGAATTGAAAGAGAACAGCTGGTCGGACGGTTCCTCAAATCTTATTCCGTCCGCCTCAAAGCGATGGCTGAAATGCTGAAGCGATGTCGTACCGTCGGCATTGTATATACGCATCAGGCACTCTCCCCCACCCTCGTAAAAGGCGGTCTCGGCAGAATCGAGCATACGGTTTATCACCTCTCTGCTGTCATCTGACGATAGGCGGTCAATAAGCAGATGCAGCTCGGCGGGCTTTGTCGAAACTGTTTCCAGCATCGCCTCGTCCTTCAGCAGATCATCTATGCGCACGAAATCCCCATTGAGGTCGAGACGTGTAAAGCCTTCCTTCATGTATGTCAGCAACTGTTCGCGGAAGGAGCGTCCGGCCTGCATACGGAAAGGTGACAGGATTGTATAGCGTGTACCCTTCGGAAGTGACATCATGCACTTCAGCAGGTCTTCGGTGCTGTGCTTCCTCACCTCCTGTCCGCTTACAGGCGAGTAGGTTCTGCCTATTCTGGCATACAGCAGACGAATATAGTCGTATATCTCTGTCGAAGTGCCGACTGTCGAGCGCGGGTTACGGGTGATGACCTTCTGTTCTATGGCTATCGTCGGTGGAAGTCCGGTTATGAAATCGCACTCAGGTTTCTTCATTCTGCCCAGGAACTGGCGTGCATAGGACGACAGCGATTCGACATAGCGGCGCTGTCCTTCAGCATAAAGCGTATCAAAGGCAAGCGATGATTTGCCGGAACCGGAAAGTCCGGTTATCACTATGAACTTATCGCGTGGAATCTCCAGAGATACGCCCTTGAGGTTGTTAACTCTGGCATTTCTGACCCTAATCATATTGTCTGACTCCATCCCACCTCGTAATTTCGCGCGAATTTACTAAGAAAAGAGGCAAAGCGATTCCTTCCCGACTGAAAAGTGACGGATTTTCAGTATCTTCGCCACCAAACATATTCACCATGAACAGGTTCAGACAAATAGTTCTTACATTGTCACTATTGTGTTTTACCGTGTGCGCATGGGCGCAAGACGGTACGACAGGTGGCAGACTGCGTCAGTCATTCTACAACAATCTGATTGACGAAGGCCGGTACCAGCTTATACTTGACGGCCTCCAGACCACACTCATAATCACTTTCTTCGCTGCCATTCTCGGAACCGTCATAGGAGGACTGGTCTGCTGGATGAGGATGAGCAGACACAGATGGATTGCAGCAATAGCAAAGACCTACATCTATCTGATGCGCGGAACTCCGGTTCTCGTATTCCTGATGATTATGTTCTATCTGGTACTGGCGCCTC
>JAZUJU010000046.1:0-11453 GCA_045642985.1 Bacteroidaceae bacterium
CACTGCTGCCTCCCGTAGGAGTTTGGACCGTGTCGCAGTTCCAATGTGGGGGACCTTCCTCTCAGAACCCCTATCCATCATCGGCTAGGTGGGCCGTTACCCCGCCTACTACCTAATGGAGCGCATCCCCATCCCTTACCGCCGGAGCTTTGCTGGAAGTGGCATGTGGGACTTCCAGAACATCGGGTATTAATCTCTCTTTCGAGGGGCTATCCCCAAGTAAGGGCCAGGTTGGATACGTGTTACTCACCCGTTTGCCGCTGTGCGCCCGAAAGCGCACCGCACGACTTGCATGTGTTAAGCCTGTAGCTAGCGTTCATCCTGAGCCAGGATCAAACTCTTCCTTGTAAATCTATTATACCGTTACGCCTACACTATCCCATAAAAGGACAGACAGGCGCGTCTTTTCTCTTTGCTCAAGATTCCGTACTTCAAATGGTCTAAACTGTCATAAGTTTGACGGTTCGTTCCTTTTACCCTCGGACAGACCCCTTCGGGGCCGTCCCGGTACTGTTTGTTTTGCTTGTATCAGTCTCTCAAAGATCGTCTCGCTTATTCCCTTTCGGAAAGCGAATGCAAAGGTAGACGTTTGTTTGTTACTGACCAAACAAATCTTGAATTATTTTCTCAAAAATTATAAAAAAGTAGGGACAGACAATATTAAGCGTCTTCCCCACCTTTATATTATAGAGCATAGTCTGCGGTTCCCGTTCACGTACCAGGCAAGCCGAGCGCCGGAACGGAAAAGAGAACGGCACAGATCAGTTCTCGTTATCGGATGTTACCAGTTTGTAACCTTTGCCGTGAATGTTGATAATCTCCACAGTCGGATCGTTACGGAGGTGCTTGCGCAACTTTGTGATGTATACATCCATACTGCGGGCGTTGAAGTAATTGTCATCCACCCAGATTGCCTTCAGTGCGTAGTCACGCTGAAGTATATCGTTTTTGTGAGAGCACAGCAGGGCAAGCAGTTCCGACTCCTTTGTGGTGAGTTTGGTCGACTCGTCTCCTATAGTAAGAAGCTGTTTCTTTGTATCGAACGAATACTTACCGATATTATAGACCTGGACTTCGTGTGTCTTCTTGCCCTTGACCCTGCGGAGAATAGCCTCCAGACGGAAAGTGAGTTCCTCCATACTGAACGGCTTGGTAATGTAATCGTCCGCACCGACCTTGAAGCCTTCGAGTATGTCCTCCTTGAGGTTTTTGGCCGTCAGAAACACGATAGGCACCTCAGCATTGACCGCACGGACATCCTGAGCCAGAGTCAGGCCGTCCTTCTTGGGCATCATCACATCGAAGACACAGATATCGAACTTGCCTGAAATGAAAGTCTCGTATCCGACCTCGCCATCGGGGCAGAGTTCAGCGTTGAAGCCCTTTGCCTGAAGATATTCGCGGAGAAGCATTCCCAGATTCTCATCATCTTCGCATAACAGAATGTTTAATTTTTCTTCCATATCATACATATTATAAATTATTCCTTAACAGAAGGCAGTGTTATGATGAAACGCGTGCCAGAACCGAGCTCACTTTCGGCTTTGATGACGCCTCCGTGGTCCTGAACCACACGACGGACATAGGCGAGTCCAAGACCGAAGCCCTTGACATCGTGCAGGTTTCCAGTATGGACGCGATAGAATTTTTCAAATATTTTCTTCAGATCCTCCTTGCTGATTCCAATTCCATTATCCGAAATTGAAATCCACATTCTTTCATACTCGTTCCACGTACGGACCTCCAGATGCAGACTGGCATCCTGACGACGATACTTGACTGCATTGTCCATCAGATTGAAAATCACATTCGTGAAATGCATCTCATCTGCCATTATGAACGGGTTGAACGCCTCGAACTTGGTATCTATGTCACCGCCGCAGCTCTCAACCTTGAGTCGGAAAGTCTTGACCACGCCCGATATGAGCTCGTTCGCATCAGTTTCCTTGAGTTTCAGATTGTTCACCTTACGCTCGAACATAGACATCTGCAGGACCTTCTCGACCTGAAAGCGAAGACGCTTGGTCTCATCGCCAATGACTCCCGATATATGCTGGAACATCTGCGGAGACTTCGTCACTGACGGATCGCCCAGCATCTGAGCTGCAAGGGATATGGTTGATATCGGTGTCTTGAACTCGTGCGTCATATTGTTTATGAAGTCGTTCTTGGCCTCGGAGAGTTTCTTCTGACGGAACACCAGCACCAGTGTAAGAATGAAAGTGATAAGAAGTACTATCGTGAATATGATTGACGGAATCATAAATCGGACCGAGCTCATGACCGAATCCCTGTATGTAGGGAAATAGACCCTCAGGACCCCCATTCTGCTTGGCGGGTCGTTGCTGAACAGAGCCTGGGAAAACGAGTACTTCTGATTCTTCGGATCGAAATCCTTGCATTCGCAGCCTCCCACCACCCTGCCGCTGTTGGTGGTCACGATATAGTGGAACGGTATGTTCAGCCCGTTGTTCTGAAGCTGTGCGGTCAGTTCGTTGGCAAGCAGGGAGAAGTCAATTCTGTCGCGAAGCGGACGGTTACTGGCTGTGAAAATCATACTGTAGATGACCTCATCCATCATTGCGCGCTGATTGATATACCTTTTGAGGAGGTCTTCCTGAAGCGAACGGTTCCGTTCAGATACAGTCGGATTACCGCCGGGGCGCGGCATCTGTAGAGATGGTATCTGATTATATGACGGCATCTGCGGTGCTCCGCCCGGAATCGAATGATGCACCGACACGGACGAACCGTCCGGGAATGTGAATGTCTGTTCTACAATGTTCTGACGAGCATTCTCTTCGGCCTGCCTTACGGCCTCCATATCGTTTTCCAGATACTTGCGGGCCTCTTCTATTTCCAACGTATGCGCCACCTGATAAAGAGCACGCTTTATTGATTCCTCCATCTGGCCGTTTCGCATCGAAACCATATCACGCATATAACCGGTCTGGAGATAGAGAAGAATCAGGAATGATATGCCCATCACTCCTCCCAGCAGCCATATTGTAGATTTTCTCATACTGTATGCAGTTTTGACCGTACAAATATACCACGAGGAATGGAAGAGACAAACCAATTATGTAAAATTTATATTAAAAAAATAAAAAAATGGCACTGGTTTAACGACCAGTGCCATTTCAACTTATCAATTTGACAATTATTCCTCGTCCTTCTGGGCAGCCTCGAACTCTTTGATAAGCTCGTTCTGTACATCGGTAGGAACAAGCTCGTAGTTTGCGAAACTCATTACGAACGAACCGCTACCGCCTGTGATTGAACTGAGAGAGGTCGAATAGGTTGACATTTCCTTGAGAGGAACCTTAGCCTTCAGAATCTGATAGCTACCCTCGCTCTCCATACCCATGATCATACCGCGACGGCCCTGCAGGTCGCTCATAACGTCACCCATATAGTCTGACGGAACGAGAACCTCAACATCATAGATAGGCTCAAGAATCTTAGGACCTGCCTCCTTGAAGGCTGCGCTGAAAGCGTTACGGCCTGCGAGCAGGAATGAAATTTCATTTGAATCAACCGGGTGCATCTTACCGTCGTAAACGATGACGCGCACGTCACGGGCATACGAACCGGTCAGAGGACCCTGCTCCATACGCTGCATGATACCCTTGAGGATAGCCGGCATAAAGCGTGCGTCGATAGAACCACCGACGATACTGTTGACGAAAATCAGCTTTCCGCCCCACTCCAGTGGATACTCGTCCGTACCCTTGACGCTCATCTTGAACTCCTGATTGCCGAACTTGAACATTTCAGGCAGCGGCTTGCCCTCCTCGTACGGCTCAACGATAAGGTGAACCTCGCCGAACTGACCGGCACCGCCTGACTGCTTCTTGTGACGATAGTCAGCACGTGCAGCCTTGGTAATGGTCTCGCGATACGGAATCTTCGGCTCGTCGAAAGTGATCTGGAGCTTGTCATTATTCTCTACACACCACTTGAAGGTACGGAGATGGAACTCGCCCTGACCGCGCAGGATAACCTGACGGAGCTCCTTTGACTGCTCTACTACGAGAGTCGGATCCTCCTCGCGCATACGGGCTACAATTGTCATCATCTTTTCCATATCGGCCTCGTTTACAGGCTTGATGGCGCGTGAATACTTGTAGTTCGGGAACTTGATGAAGTTGAAGGTGTTGTCGGCGCCCTTTGAGTTCAAGGTGTTACCGGTCTTGACATCCTTAAGCTTGACCGTACAGCCGAGGTCGCCTGCGCAAAGTTCAGTAACCTGGGTACGGATAGAACCGTTGCTGGTGAACAGCTGGGCGATTCTCTCCTTTGAACCGCGGTCTGCGTTCGTGTAGTCCTCACCCTCGTGGATTGTACCGCACATTACCTTGAAGTAAGAGACGGCACCGATATGCGGCTCCATTGAAGTCTTGTAGAAGAAGAGTGAAGTACCGCCGTCAGCGTCAACCTTGACCTCCTCATCGCGTGTGTTCTTTACAGCCGGAGCATCGAGCGGACTCGGAGCCATCTGGCATACGAAATCAACAAGACGGCTTACGCCCACGTTCTGTGCGGCAGAAACGCAGAGGACCGGGAAGAAACTTGCAGAAACGACACCCTTGCGAAGACCGAGAATGATCTCATCCTGCGAAAGTTCACCCTGATCGAAGAACTTGTCCATCAGAGCCTCGTCGTTCTCGGCAGCTGCCTCAACGAGTGCATCATGAAGTTCCTGAGCCTTGTCTGCACAGGCAGCCGGAATCTCGTCAACCTGAGGAGCGGCACCGTCAGCGGTGTAGATGTATCTCTTCATTTCGACAACGTCGATAACGCTCTTGAAGCCAGGGCCTGAAGTTTCAGGGAACTGTACCGGATAGACGCCGCCACCGAACTGGGTGCGGATCTGCTCGACGATGTTGTCATACTCGCATTTTTCGTTGTCGACATAGTTTACTGCAAAGAACAGCGGCTTGCCGAGCTTGTGGATGGTACGGTGGTTGTTGATTGCGCCAACCTCCATAGTGTACTGACCGTTCATCAGAAGGACGGCAGCATCGCTCATATTAAGTGCTGTGACGGTAGCGCCGGAGAAATCGTCAGAACCCGGGCAGTCAAAGAAATTCAGCTTATTGTCACCGTTCTCGACAGAGCAGACTGTTGAGTAAACAGAATAGCCATACTCCTGCTCTACTGTAGCAGTATCGCTGACAGTATTCTTGGCGTTGACCGTACCGCGACGTCTGATAACACCTGCGTTAAGCAAAATACTCTCGGTAAGAGTTGTCTTTCCGGAACCTGAACCGCCTACGATGGCAACGTTCCTGACATCTCCAGACTTATAATTCTTCATTAGATGGATTGATTAATTAATATTATCGTTTGTTAATTTCAAATTTTGGTGGACAAATTTACATAATATTAATAAATAATCCAATAAATAATGGTTCAAGTTAAGGACCTGTCTATGATGTTTTTCGCTATTTTTGGACTTTGTTGAACCGGATGTCATTTTTCAGAATTCCGACACCGGTTCTGAGCAGGTCAGAAATAATGTCAGGACTATACGTTCACATACCATTCTGCGCAAGCCGATGCGCCTACTGCGGCTTTTTCTCCACCACTGCGGGCGGACTGAAGGAGTCTTATGTCAATGCCGTATGTACAGAGGCGGAGCTGCTGCGAGACCATACCGACGCGGCATCGGTACGGACTTTGTATTTAGGCGGTGGTACGCCTTCGCAACTTGGCATTCATCTTATCAGCAAGCTAATAGAAGGCATCGGCAGACATATCAGCCTGTCCGGTGTAACAGAGGCGACAATCGAATGCAACCCGGATGACATAAGCCGGGACTTCCTTGACGGTCTCAGAACGACGCCGTTCAACAGGATAAGCCTCGGTGTCCAGAGCCTTGACGACAGTATGCTCCGATTCCTGAACCGCAGGCACAGCGCCGACGAGGCGAAGGCGGCAATCAGGCTCTGCATCGGATACGGATTCACAAATGTAAGTGCAGACCTGATCTACGGACTGCCCGGGCAGACTCCGGAATCGTTCAGGAACGACATAGTCAGCCTGTGCCGGCTCGGCATTACGCACCTGTCCGCCTATGCCCTCTCATACGAGGAGGGAACGCCCCTGAGCAGAATGCTGGCAGAGGGCAGGATCACTGCGACGGACGATGACAGCTATGCCGAAATGTATGACGTTCTGTGCCGGACAGCCGTATCGGAGGGCTTTCAGCATTATGAAATTTCCAACTTCTGCAGACCTGGATTCCACTCACGCCACAACAGCTGCTATTGGGACGGAACGCACTACATCGGACTTGGGGCAGGCGCACATTCATTCGACGGACAGCACAGGTCTTGGAATGTGCCGGACCTCAAAATGTATATTGGCGGAATGGCTGACGGTGAACGCAGATGCGGTTCCGAAACTCTCAGCAGCACAGACTTGAGAAACGAGATGATAATGCTATCATTGAGAACAAGTAAAGGACTGCCTATCAGCGAGTTCAGCACGAGATTCGGTGAATGCGAAACGGAACGGCTGCTGCAGGATGCCGGCAAATGGATAAGAAACGGAAAGCTGATTCTCTGTGACGGCGCTTTGCGTCTCAGCGAATCAGCCATGTTCCTTGGGGACGGAATTGTCAGTTCCCTGTTTGCCGACTGAGCGGAATCAGATCATCTGCAGAATGACATCCATAACCGATTTTCCTATCTCATCGGCCTGTTCCATCGTCGAAGCTTCGGAATAGACACGGATAATAGGTTCGGTATTGCTCTTGCGCAGATGCACCCACTTGTCGGGGAAGTCTATTTTGACACCGTCAACATCGTTTATCTCCTCTTTAGCATAAAGTCCCTTCACCTTGGCGAGAATAGCGTCAACATCAGTGCCAGGTTTCAGATCTATACGGTTCTTGGCGATGAAATACTGCGGATATGTCTTACGCAGTTCGCTGACCTTCATTGCCTTATGAGCAAGATGGCTGAGGAACAGAGCGATGCCTACAAGAGCGTCACGACCATAGTGAAGTTCCGGATAAATCACGCCACCGTTACCCTCACCTCCAATAACAGCGCCTGTTTCCTTCATTTTGGTAACCACATTGACCTCGCCGACAGCCGAAGCGTTGTATTCCCTGCCGTAGCCGCGCGTCACATCACGTAGGGCCCTGGTGGAGCTGAGGTTCGAAACGGTATTGCCCGGGGTATGAGCGAGAACATAGTCGGCAACCGTCACAAGCGTGTACTCCTCACCGTACATTGTACCGTTCTCGTCAATGAACGCAAGCCTGTCAACGTCGGGATCAACTACGAAAGCAACATCGTACCCGCCGTTACGCATCAGACCCATAATGTCACCGAGATTCTTTTCTAGAGGCTCGGGATTATGCTGGAAGTCACCGGTAGGTTCGCAATACAGCTTTCTGACCGACCTGACGCCCAAGCGTTCCAAGAGCTCCGGCAGAATCAAACCGCCCACAGAGTTGACGCAGTCAATAGCCACATTGAATCCGGCCTTACGAATGGCCTCGGTATCGACGAGCTTCATATTCAGAACCGCCTCAATATGGCGGCTGTTCATTTCATCGTTCTGCTGATAATGCCCCAGATGGTCAACATCGGCATATTCAAAGGACTCGGCCTCGGCAATTGCAAGCACCTCGTTTCCGTCGGAAGCACTCAGGAATTCGCCGTCGCCATTCAGCAGTTTCAGCGCATTCCAATGACGAGGATTATGACTAGCGGTAAGTATTAGGCCGCCGTCGGCTTCAAGCCAGCGGACAGCAAGTTCGGTCGTTGGAGTTGAAGCCAGACCTATGTCTACAGCATCCAGGCCCATTCCCATCAGCGTGCCGCACACCACCTGGCGGACCATTTCGCCCGATATTCTGGCATCGCGTCCTACCACCACCCTTTTGGCAGCGGCATTGTTCTTCTTGAGCCATGTGGAATAGGCCGACACGAACTTCACTATATCCAGCGGTGTGAGTCCGCCGCCTGCCGGTCCTCCGATTTCGCCACGGAGTCCGGATATCGATTTAATCATTGTCATATTTCTGCGCTGTTATGATAAGTTCGTAATAGTACGGTTCAACGGCATTCATAGCCGTAGATGTTCCCATCGAATGTGGAACAATAAGCTTGACCTTGGCTGATGCGGAACCATTCAGGCAACCTGGCTGGAGATACGGAAACGCGACCAGCCACCCGTTCGGAACAGCCTGACCGTAGCGCTGCATCCTGCCGGACACCAGCGTAGCCGAGTAGTAGTCACCCGTACGTGAACATTTCATCACATCAGGATCGTTCTGATACAGACTGAGATCGATAGTATCGCCGGTAGCTATGTTGTACTCCAGAAAACGGTAGTTGTACATCTTGACTTCGCCTGCCTTGAGAGGCTTGCCGGTTCCGCGACGGACAATCTGCATATAGACTCCGTTGTCGGGAATCAGCACATACTCGTTCAGAGTTGAGTCCGGACCGGTTTCAGGATTGTTCGTGACGGTATCCTTCAGGAAATCGTCCAGTCGGATGGTCGTGATATCGTGAGACGAAAGGAAATCATTTATCTGAGATGACTCCCTCTCTTTCTTTTCCGCGTATGTCTCTGTATGGTTGCAGGCCGACACAAGTATCGAAAGCAGCACAAACAGAACTGGCAAATTAAGTTTCCTCATATCTCTTTTTTAAGAATTTTATCTGAAAAGTTGTCGTATGACCGGGTCATCCGAGTGTCTCCATTTTTCAAGACCGGCGCTGAAAATACCGACGCACTCCTCCAATGTGCCGGAGAACTCGCCGCCGGCCGCATTCTTATGTCCGCCGCCGCCAAAGAATTCCTCGCAGAAACGGTTGCACGGCACTTCATCGACAGAGCGGAGCGATATTCTGATGATGTCCTTGGCCGTGTCTTCGCGAAGGAAGGCAGAGAGGCGAATATCCGACATCTGGAGCGGCATATTGACTATGCCTTCAGTATCTCCCTTTTTGCAGTGAAGTTCATTCTGTTCGTCTCTTGTCAATGTAATCAGGGCGGCATGACACTCCTTGAAAATCACCATCTTCTGCGAAAGCACAAGCCCTGTCAGGCGAAGACGGCTTTCCGAATAATTATGAAAGATCCGTCTGAAAATCAAATCTTTATCTATATTCTTCTCTATCAGTTGGCTGATGATGAAGAAGAACTGTGAGGAGTTGCTGTTGTAGGTGAACCCACCCGTATCGGTAATCATTCCGGCACAGATGCACTCGGCCATCTGGCGGGTGACAGCGCCCCAGTCTCCAAGTGCACATATCAGATGGAAGACGAGTTCCGATGTGGACGAAGCCTCGGGTCTGGAAAGGATCTGTTCGCAGAACGGAGACGGATCGATATGATGGTCAATCATTATCATTTTCGAACGGCTGTCTTTCAGCAACTGGGACATCTTACCCACACGGTCCGGTGAATTGAAATCAAGACAGCAGATTACGTCGAAGGTAGCAGCCAGGGCATCGACCTGCTCGGAGTCACGTTCGTAAATCAGAACCTTGTCATAGCCTGTCATCCAGGTCAGAAATTCCGGTGCATTGTCCGGAAGCACCACGGTCACGTTCTTCCCTTTTGACTCAAGATAGAGGGCCATCGCCAGCGAAGAGCCGACAGCATCGCCGTCAGGTGACTTATGGGTTGCAATCAGGAAATTGTCAGCCCACTCCAGCCAGTGGCGGAACTCCGACACATCTACGTAATTGAAATAGTTGTCAAGCATATCCTCTGTCTGTTATCAAACGGCAAAGTTAATGAAATCAAGCGAGAAATACAAGACAGCACTTCAAAACAGATTCTAAATCCCAGTTAGGAAGGCAGGCTTGGACAGCCCATACGGCGACAAGCGCAAGAGCCAGCACCATATACCCTGTCCTGCCGCGCAGAAAATATGCCGACAGAAGCAACATCAGCGCATACACGCCCCACACATCCACGCTTTCGCGTACAGTTACTGCAATGCTTGAGCCGGGCAGCGAGACGATTCCGGCCATAGTTGAGTCAAGCAGTCCGACCAGCGCTGTCAGCAGCCTGACAATCAGACCGCGCACGGCAGGAATCCATGCCGTGAACCAGAGTGCCATTGACAGAGCGACAATCACGAACATTATCGGAATGGCAAGCAGATTTGTCAGCAGAAAATATGTGGGAAGGGAACAGAAACGGTAGGCGATGAGAGGAGCCGTTCCAATCTGTGCTGCCAGCGAAACTGTAATGATGTCGCGGAAATAGCCAGCCACAGCATTGCCCGTCGGGAAAAGTGATGCAAGACGCGGCTGTAGCACGAGAATGGAAAGGACGGCCAGAAAAGAGAGCTGGAACCCGACATCGTAGATGCCGTAGGGCTGCACCACGAGTATTGCAACGGCTGCAAGTGCCAGGCTGTTGACCGAAGACGACTCCCTGCGCAGACATTTGCAGAGAGCAAGAATAGTGAACATCACTAGAGACCTGACTATTGACAGAGGAGCGCCTATCAGAATGGCGTACGCCCATAGAAGCGTCAGTATGACCGATTCCTTGAACCATCTGCCGGCCTTAATTCTGACGACTGGGATCAGGAATGACAGGCAGGCATACATAATGCCCACATGCAGTCCGGACACTGCCAGAAGATGACTCGTTCCCGACACGGAGAACACATCACGCAATTCCGTTTCAATCAGAGACTTGTCAGCAAGAGTCACTGCCGAAACGACAGCCTTTGCATTGCCCGCCAGCCCCCACTCGTCATATAGTCCCGCAAGCGTGTGCCGAAGCCTGACAGCCCGCAAGCCGATACCGGCCGATGCAGACCGCCCTATCCTGCTCCAATGTCGCGAATCCGTTCGTGCCGTACCGCTGACTCCCCTCCGATGAAGATATAGGCCATAGTCGAACGCATCGTCCCCGATAATACCGTGAGGTCGTTCCACATTGCCTCTGAAAACAATGAAATCGCCCGGCTCAAGCGCCTCGGCCGCCGAATCCTTCGGCACATACAGATACACCTTTCTCCCGCTGATATCATGGTCGGGGTCACTCAGTTTCAGTTTCAGCAGATAGCTTCTGTCCTTTTCGTCAGGCCAGTCACAGACCACGGCCCCGTAATTGCGCGCATCACCAGCCCATTCCGTGATGACGCCGCAGTCACGAAGCACTCTCGATGACGCTCCACAAAGCATAAGAGCAATGCAGGCTGACACACCAAAGGCGGAGCCGGTGTCGGACTTCACAAGAACAAGAACTGCCAGAATCAGCAGCAGCACGACAGACGCGCCCAGCAGATACGCCAGGCAGCGGACGGAGACAGGCATAGCCGATGCCAGCAGCAGTCCCGATATGAATGGGATTACCAGCCTGATGGCCGGATAGCGATTGATGTCGTGCAATTCATTTCAGGTATTAGTTTGTGTCAGAATCAAGAAAAAGTAATGAAAATCGTTTACAGACGCTTC
>JAZUJU010000047.1:0-11579 GCA_045642985.1 Bacteroidaceae bacterium
ATATCGAAAGTCTGTATTTCGTCCAGTCCGTTGATGCCGGCAATGTACCAGGTGTCCCCGCTTCGTCTTGCCAGAACAGCGCCAATACCGGGATAACCTGCAACATAGTGCGTCTCGTCCCAGGCCGTCGGCAGGGTGCTGAGATAGTCTCTCACTTCTTTGGGCTGTGCCAGAAAACTCTCCGGACGATCGGCCAGATGCTGTATGCCCGATTCGAAAAGTGCGGTCAGCGCCAGTTCGTGAGCGTGTGTCGTGATGTGCGGATGCTGTGAATCGGTAAATGCGCATGGCGTGTAGTCCATCGAACCGAGCACATTGCGGGTGAATGGTAAAGTTGCGTTGTGGGCGGCGGCACGTTTGGTGAACATCGGGGTGTTGTTGTACCATTCAGCACCGTACACAGCCTCAGTGCTTACCAGATTCGGGTATGTGCGCTGCCATCCGCGCATCGTAGTCGCACCATGGAAATTCACCGTCAGATGATGCTTTGCAGCACATTCCAGTATGTCAATCATGAACTGGATGTTCTGATTGGTATCGCCTGAGAAGAAATCAATCTTTACACCTTTAATACCCAGCTTTTCGCACCATGCGAATTCCTTTTCGCGGTCCTCGGGCGTGTTCAGACGGAATTTCGGTCCCGGCGCTCCGTCCAGCCAGCCAATCGAAGAACTGTACCAGATGAGCGGACTTACATTGCGGTCAACCGCATACTTTATTGCATCCTCGATGGTCTTTCCGTTGTTCGAGGCCAGTTTGTCCATCCCGTCCCATTCCGCGTCTATCAGTACATACGGCAGGTCAAGCTGTACTGCAAGGTCCACATATTTCTTGATGATGCTGAAATCGTTGGAACCGTGGTTGTTGGCCCAGTATATCCAGGATGCTACGCCCGGCTTGATCCAGGAAGTATCTTCCAGACGGCATGGCTGTGAGTTGTCGGTAATCAGCGTAGACTCCACTATGTCTGACAGCTTGCCGATAATCAGCGTCTGCCAGCCGGACTCCTCGCGTCCGTCCTGACGGATGTCGAACATACCGTCCTTGTCTGTAAAGTAGAAACTCGACGCAGCATTGGACCTTGAGATGTCCGACTCGGAAAGCAGGGCGAACAGACCGTTCTCATATTCGAACAGGGCGGGGTAGGCCAGTCTCTGACCTTCGCGGCGCGGGCGGTTCTTAGTGAAGAACTCCTCGTACGAATCGGTCCAGCGCATTAGCCAGCTGTTCGTGGCGGTCGAGAAATCTACAATGTCTCCGTCTCCGTCAGTCAGACTTCCGCACCATGCTATGCCATCGTTGTACGCCCGTACCGTCAGACAGAAGCCGCCGGTCAGCGGGTAAATCATCTCGTTGTACATATTGGTGCAGTGCAGTTTCTTGCCGCAGACCATATCGTATTCAACTTTGGCTTTTTTCTTGGAAAGCGTGCCGGGGGCGGTCACTCCAGCCTGAATTGTGACGACATCCTGCCAGCCCCTGCCGTTCTTGTTGTATTTTGACAAACCCTTGTCGAACCTGACAATAAGGTTGCCGTTATTCTCTTCGACCTTGATTTTGCCGTTTGGCGATATCTGTGCGTAGGCTCCTGACACTGTCGAACCTATAAGAAACAATGCAAAAAATAATGATTTCAGTTTAGTTTTCATTGTTGGTCAGCCTTGATTGCCCAATTCATTTCTGCAAAGTTAACAATAAATTATGAATGTCGTTATCTCGTTTCAAACGGATCATGCTGCGGAAATAGAGATAAAATCGTTATATTCGCAATCACAAACAATAATGTGGATATGGAGAACAAAGAGATTAATGTAGCGGATTTCAGTCTGCTTGAAGTCAGAATTGAAGACAGAATCTGTTTTATTACGATGAACAATGCGGCACACTTCAATTGCCTGAGCGAAGAGATGTGCGGCCAGTTGAACGACGCACTGACTTATGCCTATACAAATCACTGTGTCGGTATAGTCCTGAAGGCGAATACAAGGCATAATGTGTGGAGCGCCGGACACGACATAAAGGAACTGCCTCTGGACGGACGTGACCCGCTTTCGTTTGATGTCCCTATGGAGAAACTGCTGAGACACGTTCAGGATGTTCCCATTCCAGTTATTGCCTGTGTAGACGGTACTGTGTGGGGCGGAGCCTGCGACCTGTGCGTCTCGTGCGATATGATTGTCGCCAGCACCACATCGACTTTTGCCATCACCCCGGCCAAGATAGGCATCCCTTACAATGCTTCGGGCATTATTCATTTCATCAAGCAGCTGAGTCTGAACAAGGCGCGCGAGATGTTCTTTACTGCCGCTCCGATTACAGCCGAAGATGCCAATAACGTGGGCTTCGTGAACAGGGTGGCTCCGTCCGAGGAACTGGACGCACTTTTGGAGGAACGTTTTCTCAAACCGCTCAGACGCAATTCGGTTATGTCTATAAGCGCCATCAAGAGGCAGTTCCGAATCATTTCGAGAGCGTCATCGATGGTTTCGGCAGAGAATTTCGAAAGAATCAACTCGTACCGTGCAAGGGTCTATCAGGGTCAGGACTATCCCGAAGGCATCAGGTCGTTCCTTGAGAAACGCGATCCTGTATATACTGGCAAGGCCGAAGACCTCGACACTGAGTCGTGGTACTAGAGTTGTCAGGTAAGGTACAATGAAATAAAAGGAGTTCGATGTGATACCGAACTCCTTTTATTACGAATGATGTCGTTAAGTCGTGCTACTTAGCGAAACCTCATCAGTTTTTCTTCTGACTCTTGGAATCCTCGGCATTCTTAGGATTGGCAGATTTCTTTACAGCGGTGAAAGATACTGTAGCAGTCTGCTCTTCCTGAATGGTAACCTCCTGTGTCGCAATATCCTCATAGGTCCAGGACCATTTTAATGGAAGCACGCGATACCCACCTGCGCTTATGCCCTTGATGGTGACTGAAGTATTCTCTGAGTTTACAGATACAAGATAGATTCTCTGAGAATCAAGATTATTGACTTCAATTACTGCACTTTCGCCATTCTGCAGACCTGAACAGGAGATTGTGAGGTTGCCTGGAAGAGCGTTCCTTTGCCAAACTGCATATAAGGTTTTTGTGGCATCTGTACTGGTTACTGTATATGTTTCGCCTGGCTGAACAATTGCTTCGGTAGCAGTATTATTTTCAGCCCAGCCTTTGAAAGTGTATCCTTCGAGTGCTGGAACGGTAGTAGGAATATTGAAGATATGAGCGGTTTCCTTTTCTGTGGCTAAACGGCACCCCAGGAGGCATAATCTTCAACCTTGCCCACTCCGATTCCGACATGAGCGTTTTCTGGCACCTCGACAACAACTACGTTGGCCGCACGCGCTGGATTCACCAGCTTCAACTCTCACCCGCTCCCGGCCCGCACACAATCACCGCCGTTGACACCCTCGGCAACTCCACAAGCGTGTCCTTCACTGTCAAATAACTACCGTTCGGCACTGGCATCCGTTATTTATTGATTGTTCACAACAAACCGTTTGCAAAAGAATCCGCACCCTGGCGGATGCGGATTCAAATGCTGTCAAAGTATTTTATGAGGTCATCTTTCCCCTGACCTTGCGGTCTTGGGAAAGATGATTTTTACTAATCTGAGACGGGGCGGACAGTATAGCCTAAGTAGCGTTTGCAGTCGTCGACGTACTCCGGATAGACATAGC
Source organism: Bacteroidaceae bacterium (assembly GCA_045642985.1). Classification (GTDB taxonomy): domain Bacteria; phylum Bacteroidota; class Bacteroidia; order Bacteroidales; family Bacteroidaceae; genus Colenecus. Next base: position 3,679 of record JAZUJU010000047.1, read on the forward strand.
CGCCGTCGATTAAGGCCAAGCTGTAAGAGTAGAAACTATTGAGGATTGTCCTCCCACTGCTTGACCAGTAGGGGCTGATGCCCATATAGAAGATGAGGGTGGCATTCTGGCATTGGCCGGCACAAGGGAAGAACAAAAGAGCCTTTGTCTTGTCGTCGGTGTAGGCAATAGTTCCATAGTTACCAGCGAGACCTGATGTACCTTCACCAGGCTTGAATACATAAAATCCACTGTCAGTGGCATCCCAAGCCCAATAGGTGGCACCACACATTGCCTCGAACTCGGCTTGTGTTGGCATGCGCCAGCTGTCGCCGAGGATGATATTGGCAACATCATCATTATTTTCAAGTATGGTTTTGCCATCGTTTGCGCAGTACTTCGTGTAGGATGCGTCACCGTCATCGTACGGCGCATTGCTCTTCTCGAAAGATTTTCCGGATTTGAATTGGAATTCATCTGTAGTCTCAGAGCCATCAGTCATCCTGCTCGTGAAGGATTCGTATACGAGCAAACCCCTGTCTTCCACAGTCTGCTCCTCTACCTGAGCATAGCCTTCGTAGGCCGCCCACTGGAAGTAGTCGCCGTTGATGACATCCCAGGCAGTACCCGGAACCTTGACAGCTGAGCTGTTGCCGCCTTTCCAGCTCTTGTTTCCTGATGGACTGATAGCGAGGTTCTGCCTGTACCATTTGAGGTCAGTAACATTAGTGCCATCGTATTTTGCAGGAATCACTACATAAGGCAGTATTTCAGTCAACTGGCAGATTGCATTGATGGAGTTGGCAGCGTCCCTTGTCTTGTTGCCGAAGCTCCATCCGTAGGTCTTTGACTGATTAACTTCCAATGTCTGTGCGCTTGCCGTGCTGTTCTTTGCTATGCCTGCGTAAATGACCTGTGCTCCGCTTGCGCTGGCCTTGTATCCGTCTGCAAATGAAAGGCTGATGTTGCCAATTGCTCCCTGGCCCAGTTCCGCACCTGCATTTGTAACGTTGAGAACGCACTCGCTGCTCATTCCCATGAGTTTTGCGCCTGTTATTGCCGTCGATGCCTCAAGTCCAGTGCAGTTGATTCTCATCACGGATGTTGCAAGAGTGAAGTCAACAATCTTATCTTCAAGGCTTGGTGTTCCTTCAGTATAGTCAATAGTGCCGAATGCCACAAAAGGCGTATTCTTGGAATCGCTGCCGCCAGTCTGGCTGGAGATGTCAAAGCTGAGTTTTCCGTCGGTGATTGTCTGACCTTGGGTTGCGCTGAATCCGCTTGCATACACCAGAGTTATCTTTGTAGTGCCGATAGCCGGTTCCCGAAGTTCTCCGGTAAGCAATGCGTAATAGTCCTTGCTGTCCTTGAGTGATACGTTCAGATAGCCGAGGCATTGGGTGCCGTCGAAGGCGTAAACCTTGTCACCAGCCCCCCAACTGACTCTTACGTTGCTGATAAGAGCGGCTTTCGTGCCATCGTCCTGAGTGTAATCGCCCATGAGTCCGGAAACGGACACTGAAATGGTTTTTGCTTCGTCCAGACCGCTTACCTGAGCGACATCCTCCTTGCTGCAGGAGATCATTGCAAGAGCCGCAACGGCAAGAATCCCTGCGGCCGATAAAATTGTTCTGATTTTTTTCATTGTTTTTTCTTTTTTGGTTCGTTTTCTTTTCAATTGTGTTTCGTTGATTCTTTCTCATTTACTGCTGCGTACAACAAATGAGCGAGGGCTAAATCCGGATTATCCTAGAAATCGTTTACTTCTTCGGTTTCGGTTGGATAGCCTAAGCTGCCTTCCAGAATGGATGATTCCTCCAACAGCGGGACAAGCTGCATCTCGGGCTGCTGATATTTCCCGGAAGTTTTCCGTGTAAAACAAATTTCTCTGTGTACCATTTTTGTCATAATTAATAGTCGATTAATTGTATTGATTAATGTTGATTCGGTTATTAATAATTGGTGATTGTCTGTGCGCCAACCTGTTGGGCTGAAGGCATGGCGAGTTCCCGATAGCGCCTGAATGTGGAACCGGACACTCCGTATTTCTGGCAGATGTCATCAATGCTGACACCGTCCTGAATGTCCTGTTTGATGGCTCTGTCGTTGTTCAGCAGCATTGTCATCTTGCTGCAACTGCCTGCCGGCCTTCCTAACTTGGCACCATCCTTGCGCCTGCGGTCAAGTGCGGCGCGTGTTCTGGCCGATACCAGTTTTGCGTACAGTTCATCTACTTGATTCAGTGTACGCAGATATGTACTCTTGTCGCTGATGCTCATCGGAATGTAATTACCTGAGATATCTTTTACCGTGATACCTCTTTCTATGGCACCACCTATAATAGAAAGCATATCAGACAGCGTTCTGACTATAAATGCCATATTCTCAATGTAGAGCGTGTCGCCCGATTCCATACCAAGGAACATCGTGTCGGTAATGTTCTTCTCCTTATCAACTGAATATTCTCTTTCGATAGTCCAACTATCAATATTATCGCCTCTCGAAGCGGCGCATTCGGACATTTTCGTGCGAATATCAGCTATTCTGCGTGTGTCAGTTTCACATATAAACAGATACCCTACGACCATCTTTCACTAAACGAACGATTAAAAAATGTGTGTAAAAAATTGCAGAACTTTTGCTTGGTAGTATTAGAAATGCATTATAATTTTGCACAATAAATCGTTGGTTTATTGAACGATAATATCCTTGCTACAATAGCTTGTAACCCCGAATTTCTTGTTGAGAAGAATATTTGCTATTCGCGGAAGGATTTTGTTTGTATCCGGCTGGTACTTAGAATCGTTGTACGTTTTCTTAGTTATCAGTCGGACGGGATGGAAATCAAAACCACGAAAAAATTCCCTGCTGGAATTCTGAAGAAAGCCTCACTTGACGGCCCTAGTTGTGGTTGCTGCTGTTAGGGAGTGAGGGACCATTACTGAGGTGTCAGTAGTCAAAGAAACAGAAACGAATCAGTTAACATATACCGGTTCTTTCGAGAATATTCGGTAAATATTGGTCATTTTTGTAATCTTGCTACGAAAATCGAAGGAGTATTTTGGTTCTTCTGCAAAAACATACTAATATTGTGCAGGAATTACGAGTGAAACTATTAATCAAACAATGTTATCATGATTAGGGATTTCTGGGTAAAAAACTTTTTATCTATACGAGATAAGCAAGAGCTGAATTTTGAGGCTAAGGGACCGGCATCCGTGCTGGTTTCCGAAGTCGTTGAAGGTGTCTTCCTGAATAAGCTTGGAGTCATCTATGGTCCAAATGCTTCCGGTAAGTCAAATATGCTGATTGCTATTAATGAGGTTTTCAGGCTTCTTGTTTTGTCTAAGTCGGATGCTGCAGAAAGAATATCCGGATGTGTTCCTTTTGAATTGACAAAAGAGGAACCGACGGAAATGTTTGTTTCTTTCTATGCAGATGGAATAAAGTACGATTATGAAGTCAAATTCAATAATCGGATAATATTCCATGAATTGCTCAATTATTATCCCAAAAACTCAAAGGCTTTGTTTTATGAGCGAACATATATCGCAGATAATGTCCAGGCGGAAATCAAGTTCGGTGGCAGTCTGGAGCTGGCAGCTAAAACAAAAGCAGGTATTTGCGAAGCGACGCTGAACAACCACAGTGTGTTGGCTGTCTGCAGAAAGGCTGCATTGAAGGAAGATATTGCTTCATTCAACAAACTGCACAGTTGGATAATGAACAATTATCACGAAGTAGATGGCGATGAAGAACGAGGGGTGGTCGAGATACTGAAGGAAGCATACGCGGATCCGAAGAAGCGTAAGTTTTACAATATGATGCTTCAGAAAGCAGATTTGAATATTCTTGAATACAAGCCCATAATGGAAGACAGGAATATCCCACAGGAATTCCGCAACCATATTGAAAGAGAATTCATTCCAGATGAACTGAAATCCGCTCTCCTGCGGCCGATTGTTGAATCGGTCACCTTTGCTAATCACGCAGACGAGGGTAATTTTGACATTCCTCTCAACTGGCAATCAAAAGGCACAATACAGTACATTCGAATTCTGGATGCCTTATACGATTTGATTGCCGGTGACCATGTTTATTATTTGGACGAACTTGGCGAGAATCTTCATTATGATTTGCTTTTCTATTACTTAAATGTATTCCTGTTCAATTCAGAGAAGTCACAACTGATAATTACCAGTCAGGAAACAGCCCTTCTTGCACAGGATATCATTAACGATAACCGCGGTGTCGTTTGGTTTGCCGAAAAGAACAAAAGAACGGCCTCATCCGAATATTCACGTGGAGATTCATTTGGACTGCACAAGAACTTGTCGCTGTATAACTCCTATCGTATTGGCCGCTTGGGAGCGAAACCTGAACTTGGAACTATCTTTGTGGATTTGGAGGACTGATATGGGAAAATTGAACAACAGCGTGCTTATACTAGGAGAAGGCCCTACAGAGTTCTACTATTTGAAATCATTGGCCGACACCTTCAAGCATATAACCATTAAACCGGATTATCCTAAGCACACAAATCTCCTGGAACTGGAGCAGAAGATCAACAGACACTCGGATCGTTGCGTTATTTCCAAATCGATGAGTGCGGAGACAAATATATTGCTGTTTGCTTGTGTCTAAGAGTAATTGCGTACCTTTGAAAACTATTAATTGTTATATTCAACAGTTTGGTTATGGAAAAGGGTGATAGAATACCTGATGTCCTGGGCATTGACCAGGATGGACGTGAGATCAGAAGCAGTGATTACAGAGGCCGTAAGCTGGTACTTTACAGTTATCCGAAGGCAAATACCAGCGGATGCACTGCCGAGGCCTGCTCGCTGCAGGCTCACAAGGCTGAACTGGCGGCTGCCGGCTATGAGATAATAGGTGTAAGCAAGGACAGCCAGTCGGCGCAGAAGAAATTCGCTGATGCGCAGGGCCTGGAGTTTCCGCTGATTGCCGATACCGGAACCAGTCTGCTGCAGCAACTTGGCTGCTGGGGCGAGAAGGTGGCCTGCGGACATAAAACTATCGGTACGCTCCGCACCACTTATCTTGTGAACGAGGACGGTGTCATCGAAAAGGTGTTCACACCCAAGGAAATCAAGACCAAAATTCACGCCGAGCAGATTCTTGACTACATAAGCAAGTAACAGCATTAGGACAATGACTATAGATTTCAATAATATGGAGGCGGTCTCCATTCCGTCGTTCAAGGGCGGCGAGAAGGAGATGCAGACAAAGATGTTCTTTGACGGTACGACCAGGATACTGCACGGCGTGCTGGTGCCCGGCGCAAGTATTGGAGAGCATACTCATACCGACAGCTGCGAGATTCTGTTTGTGGTCAAGGGTGCAGGGACCATCATCGATGACGGCGTGAGTTCGGCCATCGAGGCAGGGCAGTGTACCTACTGTCCCAAGGACCACAGTCATTCGCTGGTCAACACAGGTACGGAGAATCTGGAATTCTACGCTGCCGTTCCAAAACAGTGAGATTCGCATTTTTGCATCATTGTTTGCGGTTTTTTGGTGTAGTGAATTCGCGCTCCCGTTGTCTTATGTGTGTATGAAACAGAAGATGGAAACAAAAGAGCAGCAATTCACCGAACTCGTCAGGGAGCATAAGGCTACCGTCTATACGGTCTGCTATATGTTCTCTAAGGACAAAGCCGAGGTTGATGACCTTTTTCAGGAGGTCCTTATCAATATCTGGCGCGGCTTTGACTCTTTCCGCGGAGAGTCGAATGTGCGCACATGGATTTACCGTATCGCGTTGAACTCGTGCATAAACTGCGACAGGAAGCGCAGGCGGGCGGGCGAGCATATCCCGCTTGAACTGGATATTGACCTGTTTGCCGATTCGGACGATGTGGCAATGCAGACCAGACAGCTGTACAAACGGATAAACCGTCTGGGACTGGTTGACCGCAGCATAGTTCTGCTTTGGCTTGAGGGAATGAGCTATGATGAGATTGGCGAGATTGTGGGCATTTCGACCAAAAATGTTTCTGTCAAACTGGTTCGCATTAAAGAACAATTAAAAAAGATGAACGATGGAAGAGACTATTGAAACACTCGAGGAACTGCGCGCAGACTATCAGACACTTAAGGAGTCGCTGGCCAAGCAGAAAATCGTTTCGGACCGGTTGATGCGCCAGACTATGGCACTGAAGGTCAAGAATATGAGAAGTACCGTAAATGTCGGTGTAACCTGTGCTGCATTGGTGATTCTTCTGTCACCATTAATATTCCATTACAATCCTGCGGTCAATGCGTCGTGGTACTTCGTTGCCGGAACGGTGGTGCTTATGCTTCTCTGCATCTGGCTTGACTGGAAATTCAATCACAAAGTTCAGAATACTGATATCTCAAGCTGCAATCTGCTGACTTTCAGCAAGCATGTGCGCGAGTTGAAGAGCAGCTACGGCAACTGGCTGAAATGGGGAATAGGATTTGCCTTGATCTGGTTCGGCTGGCTCTCGGCCGAGGTATGGATGAATACCGAGAACCCGAAGATGGCTATCTCGATGATTACAGGACTGCTGTGTGGCGGTGTCGTCGGCGGGCTGATCGGCAACAGGATGCGATTGAACATCATCAAGACCTGTGACGAGATAATCTCGCAGATTGAAGCTGAATGATATTGAAAGGGGGGCAGACTCCGTTCACGTCGCCTGATTCGGGTGAACGGAGTTTAGTTCCCGTAGAAACTCTGCCGGCTTTAGTCCCCAGCAAGGTGCTGTTACAAGGTCTTTCGGCGTTTCCGAAACGACTCTGTCTATGGCGATGTCCGCACGGAGACGGGACAGGAACCTGCTCAGCACTTCGGCGTATTCCTGCGGGGTGAACAGATGGACGCAGTCGGGGTTCTCCATATACATCATTTCCAGCTGAGTGTTACGGATAATCTGCAGATGATGCAGCTTGAGTGTTTTCAGTGGCAGTTCCGACAGGCGTTCGGCATGAAGCATAAAGTCGGATTCCGTCTCTCCCGGAAGTCCTAGAATAATGTGCGCGCCAGTAGCTATGCCGCGTCTGTCAAGTTCGATGACCGCCTGTCTGGAACACTCGTAGTCGTGTCCGCGGTTTATCAGTTCCAATGTGCTGTCGATGGTCGAATCTATGCCTATTTCCATAAGCAGAAAGGGATGTCCCTGCGGTGCTCCGGCCCCGAAACGTTCCTCGAAGTAGTCGAGCAGGTCGGGCGCGAGGCAGTCGGGACGGGTGGCGATTACAAGACCTTTCGCCCCGGGAAATCGCAGCGCCTCCTCGTATAACGAAATCAGATGTTCTGTCCTGCCGTAGGTGTTGCTGTAGGTCTGGAAATAGGGCAGGTAGCCTGACACATCGCCTTTTCTCGCAAAGAATGCCGTGCCCCTGGCAAGCTGGGCGGTGATGCCCTCCGTTGAACCGAGTGCGTATCGCGGACTGAACGCGGCATTGTTGCAGAAGATGCAGCCCCCTGTGCCGCAGCTGCCGTCCCTGTTGGGGCAGCCGAGCGCGGCATCTACTGCAATCTTCTGAACCTTTCCGTCGAAGATGCTGCGGAAATAATCGGATACTGACCATCTTTCCATCTGGCCGCTAAATTACGGATTAATTATTACTTTTGCGTCCCGATTGACTTTTGATGCGGTCAGTCCATCTTGTCCAGATAAGTCGTCTTGCCAAGGCTGAGCAGGTTGAGCAGATGACGTCCTTCGACATACTGGTAGCACCGCTGATAGCCTATTGAACTGATTCTCCAAATACCGTCGGACTTGACGTATCTCATTTGGCTTGAAGACACCGGATTGCTTCGATGTCTTCAAGTCTCTGAATACGCTGTTCCAGTTCTGTAGTCACTTCCATAAGTTACCACGACAGTTCTGCCAGTTGTTCGGCAAGACCTTCGCCACGAAGATCTTTGGCGA
>JAZUJU010000048.1:0-2330 GCA_045642985.1 Bacteroidaceae bacterium
GGGCCTGAAGAACAACAGCGCCCCTCTTCTTGAGGTGGAAAGCGGTTCCAATGACCCTATGTCATATATGCTCACGGCCGTGATGCTGTCGCTTTTCAGCGGCGGCATTTCCGCCGGAGGCATAGTATGGCAGATATTCTCGCAGATTGTTTTCGGTGCTGCAGGCGGATTGGTGATATCTACAGGTGCCGTGTTTTTGCTTAAAAGAATCAGCTTCCGTAACAACGGATTCGATCTGCTGCTGTTCATAGCCATTGCGCTTGTATCATACGCATTGCCTGACTTGATGGGTGGCAACGGCTATTTGAGTGCCTATATCGTGGGCATCGTTCTCGGTAATACCGAATTCCCTGAACGGAAGCCTCTGGTCTCGTTCTTCGATGCCATTACGAGCCTGATGCAGATAGTCATCTTCTTCCTACTTGGAATGCTGGCGATACCGTCAAACCTGCTCCACTCACTGCTCCCAGCCCTGATAATATTCATGTTCCTGACCCTTGCCGCACGCCCGCTAGCCGTATGCGGCGTCCTGGTGCCGTTCAAGAAATATCCGTTCAAGCAGCTGGAGCTGATTTCGTTCGTCGGGCTTCGCGGGGCTGCATCAATAGTGTTCGCAATCAACATACTGACCTCAGGCGTAGAGTTGCAGAATGATATATTCAGCATAGTATTCTGCATAGTGCTGGTATCCATTGCACTTCAAGGCTCGCTGATTCCAGCCGTAGCGAAGTCCACACGCATGACTGATACCGGTGAAGATGTGATGACGACCTTCAGCGATTTCAGCGAGAATGCGGAAATGTCCTTCGGAGCAATACGAATAAAGGACACGAGCAGTTGGAACAATCGTCAGATTAAGGACCTGGATTTGCCGCAAGATTGTCTTATCGCGCTCGTAGTACGGGGAAATCAGCGCATTGTGCCGAAGGGAAGCACTCTGCTTGAAACAGGTGACGAGATTGTCATCTGCACACGCTCATTTCAGGACAATAACACAGACAGCCTTATTCGCCATCCGCTATCAGAAAACAGCAAGTGGGCCGGTCACAGGGTAAGTGAATATCCGAAGAAAGACGGAAGTCTTCTCGTGATGATCCAGAGAGGAGATGAAAAGATTATCCCCAACGGAAATACCATACTCAAAGAAGGCGATGTCCTTGTACTGCTCAAAAGAGACATAGCCGTCAAGCCCTTGAGGGCTTGCTGTACACAACAGATGTAACACCTTTCCGTTTACGTTATATATGATTTGCTTATTTTGAAATTGAACGTATAGTCTCAAGTCGGCGAATATTGGTCCTTGCCGCCTGCTTCAAACTGTCCTGGAAATGTTCCTGAACGTATTGATAATACGAGCCTGGACGCTGCGCTTCCTCTCGTTGGAATCGTTGTAGCGCCTGCCGTTCTCATCAACCCGGTTCCAGACTATGTGACAGTGCGGGTTGTTCTTCTCGTTGTGGCGGACTATGTGATACTGCGTGTCCTTGATGCCCATCCTGTCCATATACTTGCGAGCTATCTCCAGCATCTTCTCGTTGGTCAGTTTCGGTGCATCCTTGGGATGGAAGCTGAGGCAGGTGTGGCCCACAGGCTTGCTCACGTTGGGATTGAGGTCTGCCTGCTCCCGGAAACTCAATGCTACCTGCGCTGGGTTCACCTGCAGCTGTCCGTCGTGTCCGATGCGAATGTCCACGCCCTTGTGGTCCAGTTCTTCCACTATCTTGTTGTCGCGGCCGTTGTAGTCTTCGATGTAGCGTTCCGTGCCGCCGAGGCCGCTGCCCGATGTAATCTTTGCTATCATTTCCTTGTCATTGAGTGAAACTCGTCAAGAATGTCATCGAACTCCTTGAGAAACTTCTGATACGCCTCATCGAAGGCGGCTCTGTTCTCCGGGGAAGTGTGTTTCACGACATAGTTGACATCAAGTCCGAGTTTGTAGAGGTTGTTTATCATTTTCCGGTACGGAAAACACAAACTCGCTCCCTACTCAAAACCGGGCATAATGGTGGAATCAAAATCATAACCTAAACCCCCAGAATTTTATTGATGTCTGAAAGCTTGAACCGGTTCCGTCCTCCCACGCTGATGGGGACGAGATAGCCGCATTGCTGCCAACGCCAGAGCGTCGTCGGTGAGATACCCAGCATTTCCAGCACCTTCTCGCGCGGGAGATACATTTCCTGTTTTGACTCCGTGATGGTCCGCGTCAATTCTTCTTTCGTCTCGTTGATGAGACTCCTGTTCGCCGCCATAAGATCCTTGATGCTTATGGAAACGGTCAAGTCAGGGAACTTGTTTGCAACCTCTATGAGGTCATTCGAAATTTGTTC
>JAZUJU010000049.1:0-5856 GCA_045642985.1 Bacteroidaceae bacterium
TGCCTTGGCAGCACCTGTTGATGACGGGATGATGTTCTCGAGGATACCGCGACCACCGCGCCAATCCTTCTTTGAAGGACCGTCAACGGTCTTCTGGGTAGCTGTTGCAGCGTGAACTGTAGTCATAAGACCGCGCTTGATGCCGAACTTGTCGTTCAGGACCTTGCTGATAGGAGCAAGACAGTTGGTTGTGCAGGAAGCGTTGGAGATGATGGTCTGGCCAGCGTAAGTCTTATCGTTTACACCGTACACGAACATCGGTGTAGCGTCCTTTGAAGGAGCAGACATAATGACCTTCTTGGCACCAGCCTTGATGTGAGCCTCTGCGAGCTCAGCTGTCAGGAAGAAACCGGTTGATTCAACAACAACGTCAACGCCGAGAGCGCCCCAGGTGATGTTTGCAGGATCCTTCTCTGCGAAGACCTGAATCTTGTTGCCGTCAACGATCATGTAGTTGCCCTCAACCTTGATGTCATGGTTGAACTGACCGTGTACTGAATCGTACTTCAGCATGTATGCCAGATAGTCCGGATCCAGAAGGTCGTTGATACCTACTACTACGATGTCCTCGTTGAAATTCTCGACTGCTGCACGGAAAACCATACGTCCGATGCGGCCAAAACCGTTAATACCAAGTTTAATCATAATACTTATATAAGTTAAAAGTTGTATTTACTGCCAATACGGAAGCCTTTCCCTCCGTAAAACCGCGCAAAATTAAGAAATTCTTTTTATTTTCGCGACAAATTTCAAACCAATAATAGTTAAAGCATGGGATTATTCAAGAAAAAGGAAGATAAGATAGAGAACCTTGGCGGAATGGAGGATTTTATGACTCTCATCAGAGTTTACTTCCAGGCCGAGATGGCTGGTAACATGGGAATTACGAACATCAACTACCTGCCCGACCTGGCGACCTTCAAACGCAGTCTCAAGATCCAGACCCAAGGCAACAAGCTCGGTGTGGCCGAAAAGCCTCGCTGCCGCAAGATGCTCAGTCAGATGTACGGTCTGAGCGATGGTTTCTTCAAGGAAATCGACTCATCAATCAGAAAGAACTGCCGCAACATCCAGGCTGTCCAGGCCTACATGTTCCAGTTCCAGGGCTTCAGCAGCGATCTTATGATGCAGGTCGGAACCATCATGAAATGGAAGTTCCGCGTACCGGGATTCATGAAGAAATACATCCGCACAATGACCGAAGATTCTGTCCACAAGATAATGACGGAGAACAAGTGGAAGGACGAGTCCAGCTACAAGACTGTCTTCAATATCCGTCAGTACCAGCAGCATCTGGGTTTCTCCGAGTCGTGGATGACCGAGTACGCATACACTATGATTGTGCTGGCCAAGAAGGAGCCGAAGACAAAGGAAAACATCGAAGCCGCAAAAGCGATGTTGAACAAATCGAAATAAACTGCAGCAACAGCGTTGCTTTCACCGTTTATTTTATATTTTTGCAAAAAATAACCGAGCCGGATCCAACGAATAAAGTTTACGGCTCAAAACAATGAGGTTTGGCAATGATAACCGGTTCTGACACAACGGCATTGGACATCTTTGAAGAGAAATTTCAGAGATTCGTGGCCGCATATGACAGACTGAAAGCCGAGAACAGTTCGCTGCGCGAAGCCGTCGAGCAGGAAAAAAGCCGCGAAGAAGACCTGCAGCGACAGTACGACGCTCTCAAGGCCGATTATGAGAACCTCAAGACAACAAAGGTGCTCAGCGTTTCCGGAAGGGATCTGGAAAGTACGCAGAAAAGAGTAGCCGGATTGGTGCGAGAAATTGACCGTTGTATTGATATGTTGAAGGTATGAGTACTTCGGAGGATGTTTTTGAAATAAAGTTGCTGGTGGGCGGGACCTATTACCCACTCACGATTAAGAGAAAGGACGAGGCCGTGTATCGCGATGCAGCAAAGAAAATCAATATGCTGCTGAACCGCTACAGAGACCATTTTCCACAACTGAGCGACGAAAAGTATTATGTGATGGCAGCAATGCACATCGCTGTAGTCAACCAGATGATGGAGAATCTGAACGACACCAAGCCTTTCAACGATAGAATTGAAGAATTGTCCGTACAACTGGATTCGCTTCTTGACGGGCAGGCCGAATAATTCCGGCAACATACTGATTGAGTTTACGCACCATCCGTCATTCGGGATTCCGAATGGAGGCTGGTGTTTTTATATACATTATTAAATTAATAGTTATGATGATCATCATTGGAATAATTGCCGGACTGGTCGTTGGAGCATTGGCTATGTGGCTGTTCTACAACAGCAAGCTCAACACGCAGGTAAAAAAGCGTATGGACGAAGTCGAGGCTATAAAGCGTGACAAGTTACTCGAAGTAAAGGAAAAGTTCCTCAACAAGAAGGCAGAGCTGGAAAAAGAGGTCTCGGCCCGCAACCAGAAGATTCAGGCAAACGAGAACCGACTGAAACAGAAGGAGATGCAGCTTAACCAGCGCCACGAGGAGCTGAACCGCAAAATCAACGAGGCAGAGGCCGTCCGCCAGAATCTGGACAATCAGATTGCACTCATCGATGTAAAGAAGGAAGAACTGGAAAAGATGCAGATGCAGGAGCGCGAAAGACTGGAGACGATAAGCGGTCTGTCTGCCGAAGAGGCCAAGAGCCACCTTATTGAATCTCTCAAGGAAGAGGCCAAGACCGAGGCTGCCGCCTATGTCAACGACATAATCGATGACGCCAGGATGACAGCCGCCAAAGAAGCGAAGAAGATTGTCATCCAGACCATTCAGCGCATCGGAACAGAAACGGCCATAGAGAACTCTGTAACCGTCTTCCACATCGATAACGAGGACATCAAGGGCCGCATTATCGGTCGTGAAGGCCGCAACATCCGCGCACTCGAATCGGCCTGCGGCGTTGAAATAGTAGTAGACGACACCCCCGAGGCAATCGTCATATCGGCATTCGACCCGGTTCGTCGTGAGATTGCCCGTCTTGCCCTGCACCAGCTGGTAGCGGACGGACGTATCCATCCTGCACGCATCGAAGAGGTTGTGGCCAAAGTACAGAAGCAGGTCGAGGAAGAAATCATCGAGACCGGAAAGCGTACCACAATTGACCTTGGCATACACGGTCTGCATCCTGAGCTCATCCGCATAATCGGTAAGATGAAATACCGTTCATCGTATGGTCAGAATCTGCTGCAGCACGCACGCGAGACCGCCAATCTCTGCGGTGTAATGGCCGCTGAACTCGGTCTCAACCCGAAGAAGGCAAAGCGTGCCGGTCTGCTTCACGATATAGGCAAGGTGCCTGACGAGGAGACTGAGATGGCTCACGCCGAGTACGGTATGCATCTGGCAGAAAAGTACAAGGAAAAGCCGGATATCTGCAACGCCATCGGCGCCCACCACGACGAGTGCGAGATGCAGAGCCTTATCGCCCCGATTGTCCAGATATGCGACGCTATCTCAGGAGCGCGTCCAGGAGCCCGACGCGAGATTGTCGAAGCGTACATCAAGCGTCTGAACGACCTTGAAAAGATTGCGCTCTCCTACCCTGGAGTCACCAAGACATACGCCATTCAGGCAGGCCGCGAACTCCGTGTCATTGTCGGAGCTGACAAGATTGACGACAAGCAGACCGAACAGCTGTCGGCCGAGATTGCCGAAAAGATTCAGAACGAGATGACCTATCCGGGTCAGGTCAAGATAACAGTAATCCGCGAGACACGCGCCGTAAACTACGCGCGTTGACATACGGAGCTGTCAATATTCAGATCCCGCAACCTTTATGGCTGCGGGACCTGCTTTTTGTTATCCCTATGCAGAGATATACCCGTACCGGGATACACTATGTGTCCGAGCGGATTCGCGTTTAAGTAACGGTTATTTCAAAGAGTCGATGAATTCGTCGACTTCCGCCTGGCTGTACTTCCAGAACTCTCCGATTTTGTAGAGTTCAGCGGTTGCTTCGTCAGAAAGGCCTTTTCTAACACCCGCAGCGCTGATGTACTGAAGCATCAGTCTGAGGGTCGTTTCCTTATGGAATACCGTAAAGAAATTGAGTTCATCAGCATGGTACAGACAATCCATGAACGAATCGTCATCCATATTGAATATCTGCGAGTTGAGACTCATAATATAAGCTACAGAATCCTGCTCTCCGCTTATCTTTGCGAAATATCCCAGATTCTTGATGTGATTCCTGACATCTCCCTTTGAAAGCCTTATGGGAATGTTACTGCCGGGCACAGAGTACCATTCCACTATTTTTACAGAATTGTCGGGTCTGCCGGCTTTTTTTTCGATAACACCATCTTTGTACATCGTAACAGTGTATGTTTTACAACTAGGGTCGCTGTCACAATAACCCGAACCGGACTTTTTGGTGCGCTTTATGGCAACCACGGCCACAATGACGATGGCGGCAACAATCAAAAGAAATTTCATATTCGTATATATTTAATGTTTTGCTTACAAATGCTACTTATGCTGCGAAGATATGCACATTTTTCAGATTTCACCCCCTGTCAGACCGGATTTCTGTCCGTAGAGTCGAAGTCTATTTGTGGTCAAACTTTATTTTTGTAAGTTTGGAGAAATTAATAGGACTATCGTCACAAGGGGATATGAAAAGAATCAAACAGATAATATTCAGGGTATTACTGGCTATTGCAGCGATTATAGCAGCGTTGGTATGCCTGAAGGCCCTGCATACGCATAGGAATATGAGTAATATCGGTTCTTTTGATACTGAAAAGGATGATATTCTGCGACGGAGCAATTATCTGAGAGAGAGGCTTCTTGTATCGCCACAGGCCATTATTAATGCTATGCCGTCAAGCGTAGGCAGGCAGTTTCAGGGAGAATGGGCGATTTATGCCTGCTCAATGTATTCAAGGGCATTGGTGAATATTGCCAATCTTTATCCGGAAACAAAGGATGAGGCCTTGGAGACTGCAGGTTGTCTGATAGAAGAGGTCCTGTCACCGGAGATCAGGCAGTATGATGCAGACCGATGGCACGAGGATCCGCTGGAAAGTATAGGCAGCGGACATAGCCATATCTCGTATTTCGCTCATCTGGCCTGGATGATTGGCGGATACAAGGCTTTGGGCGGCGGCATCGAGTATGACAGCTTATATGATGATTTGTGCAGAGATATGAGCAAGAATATTGAAAACAGCCCTATTCATAATGTTGAGACTTATCCAGGCGAAGTGGTTTATGTGCCGGATATGCTTGTGGCCATTGCAGCTCTAGAGCAGTATTCAAGAACGCACAACGGCTTGTATCACAACACGGTCAGGGATTGGATGACAATTATGAAGGAACGGTTTACCAATAAAAAGACGGGGCTGATTATGTCGTATGTATCTGATTACTTCGACGACTCTCCTCTCAAGGGGTCATATTCTGCCGTCAACACCTATTTTCTGACACAGGTTGACGAGGATTTCGCCAGACAGCAGTATGAATGTCTTAAAAAGTATTTCTTTCTGGCAAAGCCGATGGCTGGTGTGAAGGAGTACTTCGACAAGAACTGCTGGTTTGGTATGGATTATGATGCCGGCCCTGTCATTATGAATCTCAGTCCTTCGGGAACTGCATTTGCCATAGGCCCAATTTCATATTTTGGAGACAATGAGCTGCGTAAATCGTTCTTGAAGAGCGGTGAAATTGCAGCAACCACTATAACCCACAAGGAACAGAGCCATTATCTGCTGGCAGACATCGCCATAGTAGGCGAGGCTGTTGTATTAGCCATGCGGACTGAACACCCACGACCATAAAACAATTTCATCATTACGGATACTATCTTTCCTGATAATGTCATATCTTTGCAGTGCAAATTCTTGGGGCTGTCTGGTT
>JAZUJU010000050.1:0-5505 GCA_045642985.1 Bacteroidaceae bacterium
TCTCCCGCAAGATGAAATGGCAGTCCATGGACGCATTCGAGGATTGGGTTGTTGACCACATGGCGAAGAGAATCGCCGTTGCAAAAGAAAGCAGAATCCTCACTCAGCTGAATGATGCAACCTACGGAATCGACTCCGACAACATCATCACGGGAACCACAGCGTCACCGGTAAACTATACCGACGATCAGGTTCGTGCCGTTCTGTCTCTTATCACAGAGCCCGGCGCAATCGTATGGTACGCAAACCAGAAGACCATCTACTCCGGCCTGACCGCTATCAAGGACCAGGTTGGCCGCCCGCTCTTCATGGATGCCGTAACATCCGACGATCCGCTGGTTAAGGGCCGCATTTACGGCGGACTGGTTAAGCAGGACGAGAACCTCGCTGATGACGTGGTTTACGTCGGTGTTCCGAAGGCTATCCTTGCGAACAATTTCGAAGATCTCTTCATCCAGAACTCAATCGAGCCGAAGACCTTCGAATCCATCATTGCCGGTAAATTCAAAACAGTATATGCCTTCATCAAGCTTCTCAACTGACAATGCGCCCCTGACAAGCGGTCCGAACATTATCCACGTCACCAATACCGCAGACAGAATAAATCCGAATAGATTAATAAGTACTTTTTTCATTTATTGGGGAATGTTTACTGTAAGTTCGCAGTCAAAAATGTAGCGGGCATCGGAACGGTCGTGCAGGGTGCGCTCCATCGCGGCACGGGTACGTTTGAGCTTGCCCTCGTGCAGAATCAGCGCGCGTCTGTACATCACACGGACGGGCTTGTCCAGATTGGCTATCGAATCGTTCAGGTATAGGGTGACCGATGAGTAGTCGCACTTCTCGATGTTTATGACATTGCCTTCGATTGACAATCGGACTTCTCTGCCCCGCTCCATTTCTTCTTTGGGAACGATGATCCAGTAAAAACTGTCGTGCAGTATCTCCTCCTGACGCCAAACAATCTGTTTCGGGTAAGGATTTCTGGTATACTTGGCCATCCAGTCTATAGCCAATGTATCCGCCTGATCCATCCAGTGCGACTTACCCTCCACGATATGCCCTTCGTGAACGTAACCACCGTCAGACGCATTCTGCAGTGAATCCAGTTCGGCGATTCGTTTTGTGCATTCTCTGTTGCGGCCGTATGCATCGTCCAATGCGCCGCACCATACCATGAACGGCAGATTCATGAGGTTCAGTAGTGACACATCGCCCGGATGTCCGGCCATCATTGAGGCTGCGGCCCATGTATCCGCCATTTGCGGAGCCAGACGCCACACGCCATCGCCACCGGCACTATAACCGAGCAGGTACACACGGTCGGGATTGACATCCAGATGAGTGTATGCAAACAGGATTATCTGCTTGTAAAACTCGTCCAAACCGTCTTTGAAATGCATGTTCCAGTCGTCATACGGGGCTCGCGGACAGATATATACACCCTCCTTGGGACGATAAAGATTCCACTGGTTACGCCACTGACTGTCATTGAGTTCCTTCGGCGCACTCCCGCCGCCGTGCAGCGAAATGTACAGGCTGCGTCCACCTTCCGGCAACTCTCCGTAAACCGATATGTGGAGCGGCATCTTCAGACTGTCCAGCACTACTGCGTTCTGCTCTGCAATATAGTCGGTCGCTGCCTTTGCCCGGTTGAACCATTCTGCGGAAACCTCAGTTCTGACCTTGTCGGCCTCTTCCCTATTCAGTCCGCGAAAAGCTGAAACTGCGCTACCGGACCTGAGTCCCGGAGCAGAGACTGTGATGGTGGAATTTGCATCAAATCCATCGACATAAGCCACGCACGAGCCACGCCAGGTATCGCGGACAGGCTGCTGATGATTGACGTGGTCCATCGGATCAGCATTGTCGGTAGCCAAAATTCTGGCAGTCCCGGTAGTCTGGAATGTGACCGGAACAATATCATTCGGGCAAATATTGCCATCTTTGTCAACTACATATGCCCTGAACACGGCATCGTTGTATGAGTCACTTACCACCTTCAGAACATAAGGCTGCCCGGCAGTGCAGATTGTTTCCGATGCCACTTTTCTTCCTTTGTCATCGTAGCCGGAAATGAGCAGTACTCCGGGTTCGAACTTCACACGGTATCGTGCGGGCCGTGCATCGGCGGGCATTGTCTGGCGCCCGAGCGAACGTCCGTTCAGAATCAGCTCCACCTCGCTGCAGTTGGAATACACTTCAATATCCTGAATGCTGGCGGTATCGGTCGGAGTCCAGTCAGATACGAGTTCCCCGCCCTCACGGCGGGCGAACGCCACCATCGGCTCGGTCGTCCACCAGCTCTTGCGCTGCATGCCCAACGGCTTGATCATACCGGTAATATCAACAAGCGATGTCGTCCACGACACCCGTGGCCACTCCGCTTCGCCCAGATACTCAATGCCGGTCCACAGGAACTGTCCGCACAGCGAAGGGTCATCGCGCAGCATCAGCCACGACTCTATGTCCGGAGTGTTTTCCGTACCGATGATGACCTTCTCAGGATGCGCATCGTGATATGCCTTGAGTTCGCCGATGCGGTAGTTCTGCCCCACAACATCCATCATCTCGGCAAAACCGTTCCGATATACTCCCGACGAGTTCGGTCTGAACAGCGCCATTGTCACTGGGCGTGTGGGGTCCAGTTCGTGAATCAGACCCTGCTGCTGGCGGTATTTGCGGAAGCCGTCCTCGCTGTTCAGATTGTCACGAATCTCATTGCCTACGCTGTAAATCACCACACAGGGATGATTGCGTGCCATCTTGACCAAATCTTCCGTATCCTGACGCCAGTTATCATTGAAATCCAGATTGTAGCCCTTCTCTGCATGAGGCTTCGCGGCCTCCCACGTATCGAACGACTCTACCATGACCAGGAATCCCAGGCTGTCACACAGATTGAGCAGCATCGGGTCCGGAGCATTGTGTGCCCATCTGATTGCATTGACGCCCAGATCCTTGAGAGTGAGTAGGCGCGACCGCCAGACATTTTCTGCCGACACAGTGCCTAATGCACCCGCATCGGAATGCAGGCATACGCCCTTCATCTTGACGTTCCTGCCGTTCAGCCAGAATCCGGTCTCATTGTCAAAACGTATGGTTCTGAAGCCGACGTTGACGCTTTCGCTTTCTATTACATACTTATTTTCCACCAGGTCAATGCTCACTTTGCGCATATCGGCAGTCCGTCCGTCAATATCCCAAAGCCCCAGGTTGCGCCCTTCAGTGCGGAACCTGACCGTTCTGCTCTCTCCGGCATTCAGCGATACATTTTCACTGCCGGCGACACTGGTCTGGACAGTAATTTCCTGCCCGATGGAGGAAGCATTGCAGACCGTAACCTCGAAGTTCACATATTCATCATCACAGAAACAGAAAATGCCGTTGTAGGGAATATAGACATCGGGCTTGAGGGCCATACGCACGTGACGGTTGATTCCGCTACCCGTGTACCAGCGCGATGCCGGCTGTACGCTGTTATCCACCCTCACAGCCACACGGTTCCATCCCTCTCCTACGAAGTCCGATATGTCATAGCTGAAACTGGCATATCCGTTTGCGCGGGTGCCGACCTCCCTGCCGTTGACGAAAACGGTGCTGTGCGACATCACTCCGTCAAATTCCAGAAAGACGCGATGCCTGAAATCGCCCCGGTCATACCAGAACTCCTTGGCATACCAGCCGATACCGGCCGGCAGCCAGCCGCCCTGCCCTGTGGGATTATCCCTGCTGAACTCGCCTTCAATGCTCCAGTCGTGCGGCAGACTGACCCTGCGGTATTCTACAGTATCTTCATTTACGAGCGGACTGGATGTCACATTACCGTGTGAGTCAATCTCAATGATTTCATACTTTCTGTGCGGAACGGTCTCAGAGAGTGTCACATCCCGCGGAATGAACCTCCAGTCCTCATCGAAGCTCACGACTTCTGCCGGAGCCAGCAGTTTATGCTCCAACGCATCAAAAACCATTTCAGCATCAGCACCATATTTAGGCCATATTCTCTTAGGCATATTATGGTTTCCCAAAAATCTGTAGGCTTCTTTTTCTGATATCGGAACTGTGTCTTGCACAAACCAAAAGCTTACAAGGTCTTCCTCCTCTACAGTATCTCTCCAGCGGAATCTGATACGCTCCCGGTTCCGCTTGAACACTTCATAATCGTAATTCACTAAAAATTTAGAAGCATGAACAAGCCATTTTCCGTCACCAGATGCCGGGAAAACCTTGAATGTGCATCCCGGGTTGGGAGTAATATATTCATTGCCATTCCGCTGTAACAGCATTCCGTAGGCAGCTCCCTCCTTGTTGAAATATGTATCACGAACTGTTATCGTGTCACCGGCATTAAAATCTGCCGTTGTCTTCAGAACCACCACTTTTGCGCTACTGCTTTGTATAAACTGTTGTCCTGTAATATTATTTAGCGTATCAGTCCACAATGTCTCAAAGCGGGAACTGTCTGTTTTACTGACAACCCTGCCTATTACCTTGAAATAATCATTTGCTACTGTTCTGGCAGGACACAAGAAGGCCAATAACATTAGCAGACAAGTCAGAACCTGTGCCAATGTCTTCCGATGGAATATGGCAGTGCGATTACATTTAATCATATAATGTCAGCTTTTGTAACTTGCATACGAGATACAAACATAAACCAAAAAAATCACATACCTGGTCCAAACAATACAATTAATCGTTATGTTTGTACATAATATTACACGTTATGAAAAAAGCATTAATCATTGTCCCTTCGGTGATTGTTTTTGTACTTCTGTTCCTTGTCAGATGCACTATGGTTGACAACTCTGAGGTCGGAATCAAGTTCAAGAAATTCTCTGTGACCGACCAGGGAGAGCTGGTTGCCACTCCAGTGACCGGTATTACATTCTACAATCCTATCACGACCAAGGTGTTCACCTACCCTGTGTTTATCCAGAGGGTTGATTATGAACCGTTTACCGTAACGACAAAGGATGCCGCCATCTTCACTATGGATCCGGTTCTGGCATATCAGCTGAACCGCGACAAAGCGACATACGTGTTCAGCAAGTACAGAAAGCCTCTCAATGTCATTCAGGAGGGATATATGCGTACCTGCATATACGATGCATACAGAATCACCGCCAACTCATACACGTCTGACGAGCTGATGGCCAACCGTGGCAAGTTCGAAGCCGAAGTCAGGTCCATGCTTGACAAGTCTCTTGGCGCAGAGGGCTTCATCGTATCAGAATTCACATCGCAGATTACTCCGCCGGAGTCATTGTCCGACGCTATCGAGGCCAAGAACCAGGCCATTCAGAACGCACTTAAGGCGAGCAACCAGGTGGCCGAGGCCGAAGCCAACGCCCAGATTGCCATTGCCAAAGCCAAGGGTGAAGCCGAAGCGATGAAGATCAAGGCTGATGCCGAAGCATACTACAACCGCACGATTTCCGCATCGCTCAGCGAAATGATTGTCCGCGAGGACTTCATCGAGAAATGGGACGGCAAGCTCCC
>JAZUJU010000051.1:0-6130 GCA_045642985.1 Bacteroidaceae bacterium
AACGGTGCGAAAACATCCGAAAACATTTCGTGAGTCTTGTCAAGTCCGAATTTTCTGAGAAAGTTGGAAAGACGTATGCCCTTTGCCAACTTTTCTGCCTTACCAAGCTTCCAAGCGTTGCCCCAGATGCTCTTGTAAAAAACATTCACAATCATGGGCACTATGGTGATCATCGTCGGCTTGAATATCTTGATGTTGGTCATCATGTTACGCATGTTGTCGTTTATGTAGGTAAGGCGTGCCCCGACTACACGCGACATCACATGGGTGTTGATTTCTATGGCGTGGTGCATAGGCAGCACGCTCATGGATATGCTGTGCGACGTGGTCATGATGGAGTCAAGACAGTTCATGATGTTCGCTGCCAGATTTGCGTTCGTCAGGATAACCCCCTTGTTGGCACCTGTCGTGCCACTGGTGAACAGAATTTTTGCCGGCATGTCCAAATCAAGTTCAAGATTGCGGTAGGCACTGTTATCCTTCAACTCACGTCCCCTTTCAACCAGGTCATCGTAGAACAGACAGCCTTCCATCTTTCTGTCAATAGTGATGAGAGTCTTGAGCAACGGACAATGTTCCTGAGCGGCCCTGACCTTTTTCAGGCAGGTGGCACTACAGATTACAGCGTCAGCGTCGCATTTGGTAAACAGTGTTACCAGCAGTTCTACAGGTGCCTCCACATCGATGGGAACCACAACTCCCACACCGCTTGAGATGGTAGCATCTGCAATGACATACCTGCAGCTGTTCTGGGCAACAATACAGATATGTCTGTCCTTCAGGCCTGCGGCAATCAGACCATCGCCGAGATTCATTACCTCTTCGTAAATGTCACGCGAGGTATAGTACACTATTTCACCTTTTCTATTCAGCTCTCCGAGCACTTTGTTGTCAGGCAGGATGCGGGCAATGCGTTCCAGTGCCTCTCTGATGCTCTGGTAGTCTCCTTCCTTTAACAGATCTGCTGAGTGAAATTGCCTTGCTGTAATATATTTTCTGCTCATTCTTTCTTATCTGGCTTACTATTGGAAAAGTTCCGACAGGTTTGTGTCAGGATTGGCCAGTACGGACTCGGTTACTCGAATTACCAAGTTGTGAAACTCCATAAGCTGGAGCGGGGTGACCATCTCGGTCTGAATGTCGTACATCGCGTCTATATGTCCGGTTCTGGTGTTGAACATAAGCGCCAGATATGTTACGAGCGAACTCTTGCCGTTGGTGTATATCTGCAGGTGTACTCCTTCGGGTGCCGTGAACGGTATGAAGGAATAGCAGAAATTTATGACCTGGCTCATAATTGAATAGTTCCAGAGTTTGTGCTGCATGGCCTCGAGACTGAGATATGACAACTTTGTGTGCCTGTACAACTGATTCAGGTCTTCGTTAGCTCCGGATATGTTTTCGTTGAACGACTTACTGTAATCTACAGTTGTATAGACGCTCAGACACTGTACTCTGGTGCCTCCGCAGTTGCGCTCCGCAAGTGTGGCGCGATTGTCAAGCAGCATCAGCGAAGACTGATACCTTTCCCTGTCGTTCACAAGCGAAGCGGCTATGGAGTATGCATAGAAGAAAAAGGTGGACATTGTGATGCCTTTATCCCTGCACCAGTCATCTACTTTCTCCACTATTGCTGCGGGAATGCTGAGCCTGTAGCCTTCGGTATCGCATTTCACATACAGGTATGGCAGGTAAAAGCAACCTTTGTTCTTGTATTTGAGCCAGCGGTCGCTGTCATTGCCGTGAATGCCGCAGTACATCGGGTGCTGCGGATGCTTTACAACATAGTAGTCCTTGAAAAATTCCTCATCCTTTGCCACTGCAGCCTCGTTGTTCTGATAGTCCTCTGATTTCTGAAGCAGCAGTTCGAAAGCGCCAGGAGCCTTGGGCAACTCGGTCCCTTTCTTGAGGGCATTGTATATTCCGAACAGGTCAGTGACAAGTAATCCGATAGCATAAGTATCAGCTACATAATGGCTTATCTTGAAAATGATGACATCCTTTCCGTTGTTGTCACGTGCGAACACGGTCTTCAGAGTCTCGCTTTTGAACATGTTCAGCTGACCTTTTCTGAATTTATTCAGGAAGGATATCATTTCGGAATGCTTTGAGAACTCGACCGATGGGATGCTTCCCGATTTGCGGCTGTCTGCAAAAAACTGCCTTATTTCCTTACCTTCCTTGACAAATGTGATTCTCAAACAATCGTTACGCTCTATGAGTCTGTCAATGGCTTCACGCATCAGCTGCCGGTCCAAAGGCTCGTCAAGAGTCAGATAGAATACAATGTTCGCAACTCTTTTGAACAGTGTGTACTTTGTCTGCAGGTGAACGACGTCCTGCGATGAGTTGAATCTGTATAAAGTCTTTCCCATACCCATAGAAAACGGAACTGCATATTATTTCCAACCTTGAGCTAAAGCCATAAGCTCCTTGTAGTCTCCCTTGTCGTGCTCCGTTTTGGCTGCGTTTTTTTCGTACATCGACTTGACATACGCGACTATTGCCATAGCCTCTTCGCGGTCAGAAAGAGTACCAAGTGTCTTTGATGACCAGGCCGGCTTGAAATCTGCTCCCAGAGAGCCCTCATAGAAGGCGTACTTGTCGGTTATGGTATCGTATTTTTTATTAAACTTATCCTTACACTTGTTGATCAGAGCAACTCTTTTTGTGTCAGTGAGATTGCGATCGTATAGAAGTTTTGCCAACAGTGTGTAGGTCGTTATTCTCATCTCTCCTGCAGGAATACATGATACAGCCTTTCTGGCGTAGTTGATTGCATCGTCTTTTGACTTCATAGGATGGTTCAGGTATATTTCTCCCATGGCCTGCCATGCGGCTGAATAGTCAGTGATTTTCAGATCATCGAGAATCTTGGTAATATCTCCCATAATTACCGGCAACTTCTTGGCCTGCTCAGTGAAGCTTCTGGTCTGACATTCACGTCCTACATTGCCGCTGTGCCACATATAGCCGTCCGGGTTACTTGGGTCTTCCTTGATTGCCTGATTGGCATATTCAATGCCCTTACCGAAAATTTCTCTCTTCTTTTCCTTTGACGGCTCGTTCTGGCCGAGGATGAGATATGTCTCAGAGAGTTTGCATAGAACGGCAGACTTCTCCTTGCCACTTGCGGCCTGAGGAAGTACGGATTCCAGATACGTACGGCATTCCGTAGGATTGGCTGAACCGTTGAAAAGGGCGTTGGCCTTAGCCATATCTATCTGTGCACTACCGGTTACAGACATCGTAAAAGAGAAAAGTGATGTCAGTGCTAAAACAGCGAATGAATGTTTCATCTTCTTGTTTTTTAGACTATTCAACAAAGGTATGAAATTTATCTCTAAATGAAAAATTTAAACAGATTCATTTGAAATATTTGAGATTGACGGACTCGCCCATGTGACGATGTCCTTCGAAATTCGGATGAAGCCAGTCGTTCTCGAACAGATATTCGGGATTCATCTGCTCGGAATCGCGGCTGTCTGCCATATATTCAGCAAAGTCAATGACCCCGTCAAATCCCTTGTAACTCTTTATCCAGTCGTTAAGCCTGACGCGTCCTTGCTCGTGATTCCCGTTGTAGTAATTGTTGCCTTTGAACGGCATTACGGTTGCTCCGTACACTTTGATGCCTCTCTGGTGTGCCTCATCTATAATGCCCTTGTAAACTTCAATTATTCTGTCTGCCTTGGCAATTGCATCTCCCATTCCTCCGAGGTCATTGACTCCTTCGAACAGGATAACATATTTGACTCCTTCCTGCTGGAACAGATCTCTGCTGTATCTGCTTCTGGCAGTGGGTCCTAGACCTCCGTCAAGGATGCAGTTGCCGCCGAGGCCCATATTGAGGACGGCGACATTCTCGGTTTTTGAATTGAGCAGCAGACGACGGGACAGTATGTCGGTCCATCTGTTCTGGACATCGGTAGTGGAGCCTCTGCCGTCAGTGATTGAATTTCCCAGAATGGCTATGGCTCTGGCGTTGTCTTTGCGCTCTACTTCAATCGCGTTGATAATGTACCAGTGGGCGGTAGTGACTGCATCGCGAAAATCGGAGGTGTTGCCTTTCGCAATATACGATGTGGTTCTGGAACCGGGATGGCTGGTTATGATGTTGTTGGGGAAATCTCCGAAATGAAGCGTGATGGCTACATTCTGACGCTTTGTCATTACAAGGCTTATAGGGTCTGATACGACCAGTTCTCCGGGCTGGATTGTTACGGTCTTGCTTCCACCGAAAAGCAGTGGGGTGTTGGTCTGCTCGTCGATGATGTGGCTACTGCCTGATGTCAGAGCAATGGCAATCTCGGCGGACTTGATTTCAACAGCCGCTTTGCCGAATTCGTTGGACAGCTTGACGCGGACGGTTTCACCGCTTATGGATGTCTGGACAAACTGCCTGATTGAATTGCCGGCCAGAGGCAGGGGAGGGTTGTTATGACTTTCTGCTACCTGTTCTGCGGTTGCCCAGGTGGCAACCCAATGCTTGCCGGCTTGAGAAGTGACGGATATACCAGACAGAATAAATGTAGCAGCGAAAAGTAATAGTTTTCTGGATCTTGTCTTCATTGAAGTGTACTGTTTATGATTGCTGTTACAAATATATATATAATAAGGTGTAGTCTTGGCCTGTGACAACAAAAAAAGAAGAGCGGATTCCCGCTCTTCTTTTTTTGTAAATGTCGTTTCAGATTACTTGATAACCTCCATGACAGCAGTTCTGCTGGCAGCTGCAAGTTCTGTGATGACATCGATCTTGGTCTCAACGCTAACTCTTGAAGCGTCAATGCCGCACTCGTTGACGATGATGTTCTTGACAGCCTCAGCTCTCTTGGCAGCGAGCTTGTCATTAAGAGCAGCATTACCGGTCTTGCTGTCGGCACTACCTACGATAGTGATGTCGTTCTTTGAAGGAAGGCTCTCAACCCACTTCTTCAGCTTGATCTTCTCAACAGGATTGACAACTGCGCTGCCGATTGAGAATGTTACATATGAGTTAGCCGGCATGTAAACAGGAACTTCTACGCGATTCTCCTTTACGACCTCCTTGATAACTTCCTTTGGCTTCTTGTTGAGTTCAGCCTGGAGAGCATCTCTAGCTGCAACTACCTTGTCGTAGTCATCCTTGGTTACTGAATACGGGCAGAATACGAAGTTGTGGCTGCCTGTCCTCTTTGAACCGAAACGATAGCTGATACCAGCGGTCAGTTTGAAATCACCCTTGTGGCATTCGAACATCTTTGCTGTGCCGTACTCTCTCCAGAACCAGCCGGACTTGAGGGTAAGGAACCAAGCGCGCTGCTGGCCGAGATTGAAGTTCAGCTGTGCGGATGCACCCAGAGATACATTGTTCCCATCGTACATTGTTATAAAATTGTCTCCGCTGTTGTGAGCCCAGCCTGCGCTCGGGATGAGGAGAAGCTCAACGCGTCTTGGGAAACCCTTGTAGCCGCCGATGATGTTCATCATGTTGAACTTGAAGTTGGCATTGAAACCGAACCCCTTCTCTGTGAAATCCTCACTTGATTTCTTGAATACATTTACCCAGTCTGCTGAAATGCCGAAACCCGGGGTGATGTCCTTACCAAGTTCAACGCCGAGTACTGCGTGGCAGTCAGTTTCGGTCATCGGTGACATGATGCCGCCGTTTGCGCCGAGGTAGAAGTTCTCGAAGAACTTTGGACTTACAACAGTCTGAGCGAACGATACGCTGGCTGATGCAAGAATCAAAGCTGCTAAACCAAAAATTTTCTTCATAGTTGTAAAATAATAAAATTTGTTGTTAAAATCCTTCTCTTTTTACATTTGTTGGAACTGAATATTTGCTTTTCGCAACACAAAATTACGGCTTTTTTTTCAATTGCAAAAGTTTTTTGAATGTTATTGTTCCGTTTTTCTCGATTTTCACCTTATTAATATGAGAAATTGGCACTTTTCATGACCTTTTGGACGTAACTTAGGAATTTAAGTCCATAAACCGACTTTATTTCCTAACTTCGCAACCTAACGGAAACAACCGAAGCCGAAAATGAAAAAAACTGTCATCTTGCTTCTGCTGAACCTGCTGCTGACCGGAATCGCATCCGGCCAGCACAGTTCGTTGTATTCGGGTGACTTGCTCAGTAAT
>JAZUJU010000052.1:0-3489 GCA_045642985.1 Bacteroidaceae bacterium
TGTGTCATAGGAAACAACTGTATCATCGGCAACAGCACCAAGTTCGCAGGTGAAGTGGTAGTTGATGACCACGCAACGATAAGTGCCTGCGTTCTGGTCCACCAGTTCAGCCACATTGGCGGATACGTCATGATTCAGGGTGGTAGCGGATGCAGCAAGGACATTCCACCGTATATCATGTGTGGACGCAATCCGGTAACATACGCCGGCATCAACCTTGTCAGGCTGCGCAGAGAAGGTTATCCAAGTGAAACAATCACTGCAATACATAATGCATATCGTATTATATACCAAAGCGGTATGAATGTATCGCAGGCAATGGCCGCACTCAAGCAGGAGGAATTCTCACAGCTTCCGGAAGTTCAGTACATAATCAGGTTCATTGAAAGTTCCGAACGTGGTATCATCAGAGACAGATAACTGTTCTTATACTAACATAAAACAGAAAGCACTATGATTTACAGATTCATTTTGGTTTCAGACGAAGTTGACGATTTCTATCGTGAAATACAGATAGCATCATCAGCATCATTCCTTGACTTCAGCAATGCCATACTGGAATCAGTCGGTTTTCCTGACGATCAGATGACATCATTCTTCATGTGTGAAGACAACTGGGAAAAGCGTGAGGAAATTACACGTGAGGAAATGAGCACCAGTTCCGAAGTGGACAACTGGGTAATGGCCGATACACCGCTTGACGAACTGATTGAAGACGAGAAGCAGAGACTCATCTATATTTTCGACCCTCTCACAGACCGTTGTTTCTTCATTGAGCTCAAGGAAATCATTACCGGCAAGACTCTTGCCAAAGCAAGTTGTACTGCCAAATCCGGTCTGCCTCCAAAACAGGCCATTGATTTTGACGAACTGGCCAAGACGGCAACAACCCTGGACACTGGAGAGAATTTCTACGGTGATGAGGGATTTGAAGACGGAGAACTCGATCAGGACGGTTTCGACATGGGTTCCGAACCCACAGATATTTCCATAGATTCAATAGACGATCTTTATTGATGTGAAGAGTCTCATAATAGTACTAGGACCTACCGGCGTGGGAAAGACAGATCTCTGTCTGACCCTCGCCGATTTGTTTCATACGCCTATCATAGGAGCCGATTCCAGACAGATGTATGCTGACATTCCTGTCTGTACAGCAGCCCCAACGAAAGAGCAGATGGAACGGGTACAGCATTATTTTGTAAGGAATCTTCAAATCACCGATTATTTCAGTGCAGCACGCTACGAAGAACAGGCTTCCAAGCTTATACATACCCTATTCGGCAATCACGACATATTACTGGCCAGTGGTGGTTCAATGATGTATATAGACTCTTTATGCTATGGAATTGATGATATACCTACCATTACTGCCGAGACAAGAGAACATCTGTTAGAAAGATTCCGCAGTGAAGGATTGGACAGACTTGCATCAGAACTCAGGATTCTCGATCCGGAATACTACCGTCAGGTTGATGTGAAGAACCCCAAGAGAATTCTTCACGCCCTTGAAGTATGCTACCAGACGGGGCGTCCCTACTCCGATTTCCGGACCGGTCGGAAAGCAGAAAGGCCATACGACATCATCCGCATAGGACTGACAAGAGACAGGGAGGAATTGTATTCCAGAATAAACGCACGGGTTTCACAGATGGTTGAAAACGGTCTTCTTGATGAAGCCCGCCGCATGTACCCGTACAAGGGACTCAATTCTCTCAACACGGTCGGCATGAAGGAACTGTTCAGCTGGATGGATGGAGAACCCGCGCCGGACGGCAAGCCACAGACACTGGAATCGGCATTGGACAGAATCAGGCAGAACAGCCGCATCTATTCACGTAAGCAGATGACATGGTTCAAGCGGGATACAAACACGCAATGGTTTCATCCCGATGATAAGGAAAACATTATCAGTTATATAAAACAGAGAGCTTATGCTGGTTAAGATGTATGAAAAGAATAACAGCCAGAGGGAGGTTGACAGAGTTCTGGACATCCTGAACGGTTCGGGAGTGGTAATTCTGCCGACAGATACCACCTATGCCCTGTGCTGTCACGCCCTAAAGGAACGCGCCATTGAACGTATTTGCAAGCTCAAGGGAATTGACCCACGCAAACACCGTTTCTCCATACTGTGTTACGATTTGAGTGACATCAGCCAGTATGTCCAAATTGACAACAGCACATTCAAGACCATGAAACGCAATCTGCCCGGACCGTTCACATTCGTGCTTCGCGCCGGCAGCAGACTTCCTAAAGTATTCAGCAACAGAAAGGAAGTCGGTATAAGAGTACCGGACAACAACATTACAAGAGAAATATGCCATCAGTTAGGTGCGCCCCTGCTGGTAAGCACAATCCCGTTTGATGAACAGGCCGACGACATTGAATATCTCACTGATCCTGAACTGATTGACGAACGTTTAGGTGACGATGTCGATCTGGTGATAGATGGTGGTACCGGAGGATTTGAATATTCTACAGTCGTATATTGCGTTGACGGGGAAAATGATATTATACGTCAGGGAAAAGGCATTCTTGACGAATGATTTGTAACTTAGCAGACAGAAGTGTATATTAATAGTAAACCACTTATATGAAGAAAATAATCACAACAGTGATGGCCGTGCTCCTCACAATGGCAGTACAGGCTCAGAAACAGATTGAAGTCCAGGACCTTGTATCCGGCAAATTCAACGCATATGGCGTTTCGGATGTTACTCCCATGGCCGATGGCCAGCACTATCTGACCCAAGAGGGACCATATATCCTAAAGTATTCGTTCAAAGGTGGGGATACGCCCGATACCATATTGAATATCAAAAAAGTAAAGGGAGAAAGTTTAAGCGGTTTCAGTGATTTCATCCTGTCCCCGACAGAAGATATGATACTCCTTGAAACCAACCGACAGAAGATTTTCCGCCGTTCTTCAACCGCAAACTGGTACATCTACTCAATAAAGAACAACAGAATTGATCCTTTGTCAAACGGCGGTCCACAGCAGGTACCTCTGTTCTCGCCCGACGGTCACCAGATTGCATTCGTTCGCGACAACAACATCTATCTGGTCAAACTGCTGTTCGGAAATGCCGAGTCACAGGTCACCAAGGATGGAAAGATAGGGAAGGTACGCAATGGCATTCCCGACTGGGCATACGAAGAGGAATTCGGTTTTACCCGTGCTTTCGATTTCAGTGCCGACAGCCGCCTTCTGGCCTGGATACGTTTTGACGAATCGACAGTTGAAAGTTACAATCTCCCATTCTTCCTGACTCACACTGACTCCAATGCCAATTCACAGAAGCTTCTGGAATACCGCCCTCAGCAGTACCCGACAGCCGGCGCGGCAAACTCTACAGTATCAGTTCACACTTTTGACATAAAGAGCTCAGTAATAAGGGATATTGACCTGAAACTGGATAGCACATGCTACATTCCACGCATTAAATTCGTTCAGAACAGTGACAACAGTCTGTTCATTTTCACGCT
>JAZUJU010000053.1:0-4809 GCA_045642985.1 Bacteroidaceae bacterium
TGCGGCTCTGCCTTTTTCCGCAGCTGCCGCAGCCTGCTTCCGTTCCAGTTCTGAAAAGAAGACATTCAAAGTACGCTGCGCCTCCTGCGGATTTACCTTCAATTCCTTTCCGTCCAGCGTATCGCTTACAGCATCTGCAAAATCCTGAACTGACAGAGTGCCTGCAAGGCCCATCTGCTTTAACTGGCGGCCGATATTCATACCGAGTGAGTAACTAATCTTATCCATATTGAAAATCGTTATTTAGCAGTATCTTCCGGAAAACTTATCGCTTTGGTCACTTTTTCAGATAGTATGTAATATAAGTAACAACGCGGACTTTCTTGATGTAGGGGGTGTTGCTGTCACGGTCATCAATTGAGAAAGTGCCCTGTGAGGCATCCTTGATTTTTCCGAGTTTGCTGTCTGAATCCTTGGCAAACTTCTTGGCAACATCGCGGGCGTTGCGTGTAGCCTCTTCAATCATTTCCGGCTTGATGTCATTCAGGCCCTCAAAGTTGAACTGCGGCTGGGCATCCCATTCGTTTGAAAGGACGATATTCTGTGATAAAAGTTCAGTCTGTTTTGCCATCAGTTCCAGAACCTTGTCAACCGACTTTGTACAGACAGTGACAGTGCTTGTCGCCACATAGCGATACAAGCGGTCATTGGAGCCATACTCCTGAGCATACTTGTCCGAAATTGACGGCACTGTAACCGAAATCTCCTGATCGGTAATACCGCCTGCATGCAGAAAGTTCTTGATGACAGCATTTTTTGTAGTAATCTGAGTATTGACCAGATTTATATCATCACCTACGACCTTATACGATAGCGGCCAGATAACTTTGTCTGCAGGAACCTCTTTCTCGCAAAGTCCCTTCACGCTGACAACACGGTCATACGACTTGAACTCTGCCGCCATCTTTGGCAGCATTCCACCCAACACTGCGAGACCGAAGAAAATGCACAGTCCCATGAAAACTTTTCCCTTATCCATAATCTTAAATTTTGTTTATCCAGTTTAATAGTTCCAACTCAAACGGCTCCACACCTATCTCCTTCAGGAAATTGGTAAGTTCCATCTCTCTACGAGTTTCAAAAGAAAGCGCCTCTCTGGTACCGGGCTTCAATATCTCGTGGTGATACATCTGAATGATCTTCTGCATCCTGTCACGCAGATTAATACCCTCATCATCGAGATAATACTCAAGAAATCTGTCGAAGACATAGTTCTGAGTCTGCGCGGAGGGGTGAACCATATCCTCGGCGTAGAAGCGGTAATCTCTGAGTTCATCCATCACAATCTCGTATGCAGGGAAGTAATGGACATTCTCAAAAGAATCGCAAAGCAGGTCCACTCCTGTCAGCAGAGCCGCCTTACTCAGTTGATTCTGATGCATCCCGTCTGCAATGTGCCTGACAGGGCTGACGGTAAATATCCACTGGCGTTCAGGATTCTGACTGATGAACGGAGTCAAAGACTCGAACACATCGGCAGCACTGATCATTCTACGCTCAAAATCCTTCTGCGGAAGTTTCAGACAGTTGGCGGCAACCTGACCGGTAGGTCTGTAGATATAGATGAAAGCAGTACCCAGAGTCACGATGATGCATTCCGACTGCCGGTAGAACTCACGCGCCTCATCAAGTTTTTCATTAGCGTTCTGCAGAAACTTATCCTTGTAAAGATGTGCGAAAGATGAATGATGATGCATAGAGCAATATCCACAGGGAGTATCCAGGACATCATCATCGGTGAAATGACTGCAGTCACCGAGCAGTTTCAGACTGTCCGCAATGGAACACGGATTGAACAATACTCCGAATGGATTGGTCATGACATCCATCCAGTAGTCACGCATACGGGAGCCTATCCCTTGGGCAAAGCACGAGCCCAGCAGGAGTGTTCTGGTCCTGTAGTTGAAACGGTGTTCACATCCGGCTATCTCAAGCGGAGTCTGCAGTTTCATCGGATAATTCCTTTATATTCAGCACAAACACTACGATACGATTCCAAATTGCCTATGTCATAGCGACGACCCGGCATTTCCATCGCATGAACTGGTGAAACCGTACACAGCCAGGCAATATAACTGCCTGGAGCATCGGTACCGCAACCGGCATCAATTCCCTTCTGAACCAGCCGTGCATCGGCCTTCGTATAAAAATAAAACGGAGGACAGCACCAGTGAGATTTAGGTTCGGCAGGTTTCTCCTCCATGCCAATTATCAAGTCACTGTCATTGACTTGCACCACTCCGCACCTGTGCAGGCGATTCTCGTCCGGTTCGTAATAACGCATGATGCAGGAAGTTGCCTGCTCATGTGCATATCTGACAAACTTTGTCAGTGAGAAGTCAAGCACATTGTCACCGGCTATGACCAGCATATCATCATCCAGTCCGAGCGAGTCAATGGCAAACTTTATGTCACACACGGCACCAAGACGGGTTTCGTTGGTGGATGTACCGTCATCCACGACTGTAATCTTCAACAGCTTACCCGCAGCCCACTCTTTGAAATGTGTGGCAAACTTGTGATTGCTGATCACCACATATTCGTCCACCAGATCTGCCCCGTCGATATCATCAACCAGCCAGTCAAGAATTGTCTTGTCTCCAATCTTAAGCAGAGGTTTCGGAAAATTTTCGGTAAGCGGATACAACCTGGTTGCATAGCCCGCAGCAAGTATCAGACATTTCATAACAAAGCACCGTCAGCCGAATGGCAGATTACAGCCTGATATCTGCCATTCAAGTCCGGGAACACTTTCAGATATTCCTCCGTTACTTTCTCCGTTATACTCTCACGATATGCAGGATCAATCAGTGCCATGCAGCAGCCCTTGAATCCCGCGCCACTGAAACGACCTCCGTAGATGCCGTCCGTATGGCACATAATGTCATAGAGGGTCTTGAGTTCAGGCGAACCTGTCTCCCAGTTGTATATGGATGAACGACCGCTCTCGAAACTCAACTTGCCGTATGCCTCAATGTCGCCGCGACGCCAGGCTTCAGCACCGGCCACGACCCGTTCCTGCTCAGTGTACCAATGTTCGGCACGACGCCGCCACTGTTCGGGCAGACGCTCCTTATATTGGTCATACACCTGACGGGGCACCTCACGGAAGTATGTCTCATTGTATTTGCCGTACTCCATTCCGGCGTATGCCATAAGAGCATAAGCGGCACTGCGGCACTCGTCAACTCTCATATTGAATTTGCTGCCGACCAGTGTACGTTCCACTCCACTGAAGAAAATAGCTATTTCGTAAGGCTTCATTTTCGGTAAGGTGGGAATAAGCTCGTATGAATCATCCCTTGTGTCAAGATAGAGCAGATGTTCCTTTTTGGAATATACCTCACAGCTCTGATCCAACTTGCCGCTGTTTACACCCACATAGTTGTTCTCCGAGCGCATTGACATCATAATAGCTTCGAGCGATGAAAGTTTGATTCCATTTACCCTGCACAAGGCAGTAAGATATACTATTGAGACAGCTGCCGATGACGACAGACCGCCAATGGGGAGCGTACCCTCAATCACACCGCACAATCCTACTGACAGCGTATATTTCTGCTGAAGCTCCAATGTCACTCCGCGAAGATAATCCGCCCAGTCATTGCATTTTCTTTCTTCCACAGAACGGATGTGGAACTGTGCACGCTTGTCAAACTGAAGCGAAGTCAGCTCAATGACACCGTTCTGCTTGGGACTGTAGGCAAAATGAATGCCCCGGTCTATCGCCAGACCGGTGATGCGTCCGTACTGATGATCAACATGCGCCCCTATCGGGCAGATTCTGTACGGGCAGAAAGCCACGTCCTCAGGTGACTTGCGGTACATTTCCGCGAATTTCTCTTCACACTTCATATCTGTATTCTCCTTATACTATTGATGTATAGCAGCCTGCAGCACCTCAGCAAGCGTAGGATGTGCATGAATGATGTCCTGCGTATCATTAATCGTGGCACCGGCATTCATCAGGGCGGCCATCTCGTGAATGAGGTCCGACGAATGTGCGCCCAGGATGTGACAGCCCAGAATCCGACCATCAGCGGCATCTGCAATGACCTTGCAGTAACCGTCAGTCTCGCCCATGGATACAGCCTTACCGTTGGCGCGGTAGAAGGATTTGAGGCAGCGGATTCCGATGCCGCGCTCCCTGCACTCCTCCTCGGTCAGACCGATAGTGGCAACTTCAGGCATAGTGAACACCGCAGCCGGCACGAGGTCGAAACGGATGCTGTCCTCACGGCCCTCAATATCATTCAATGCACGTATGCCCTGATATGTGGCCACATGAGCCAGCATCATTCCGCCGGTCACATCGCCCACAGCATAGACATCGGGCACGGATGTACGGAAATTCCCATCCACGGTTATTCCCCTGCGTCCACGCTCTATGCCGGCAGCCTCCAGATTCAGTCCGTCAGTGTTGGCAATGCGTCCCACAGCCATCAGCACCTTGTCGGCATAAGCCTCGCATTCGGCATCCTTCTTCAAATATTTCACTGTTCCGCCGTCAATGGCAGTCACCTGAGCCTGGGTCTCAATCTTTATCCCACGCTTGCCGAGTGCCTGTTTCAGACGCTTGGCCAGATCGATGTCAAAACGCGGCAGAATCTCCTTGCAGTACTCCAACACCGTCACCTGACTGCCGAAACTGCTGAATACCGATGCAAATTCCAGTCCTATTACACCTCCACCTATCACGCAGATGCTGGCTGGAACCTCCGTCATATCCAGAATTTCCCGCGATGTCATCGCCGTTTCCGCACCCGGAATCGGCAGAAGAGCCGACTTGGAACCGGTGGCTATGATTAT
>JAZUJU010000054.1:0-13414 GCA_045642985.1 Bacteroidaceae bacterium
ACATAGTCGTTGCACGAGCCGAAAGTCATATTCTTGAGTGTCGATGCGCTGAGCAGTTTCAGACCGCTGCGCTCCTCCCAAAGTACGCGCGGAGTATGGTCGCATGTGATTTCATTTCGCACTATGTCGATGGCACCGTATACGCTGAGACGCTTGACATCGTCTAAGGGAACAGAGCGTAAGCTGTCAGAAAATTCTTCGGCAAGCGTATCGCGCCAGTGGTCAAGGCTCTGCAGGTCACAGACTTTGTACGGCAGCAGCCAGTCACGGAACTCCTCAAAACTGAGATGGGCTGCCCAAGGTTTGTTCCGCCACTGTTCAAAGGCGTGATCGATGCTGTAGATGAGAAACTCTGCCGTAATGATTTTTGCGTCTGATACGATGTTGTGGCTTAGTCCCGGGTACTTTCTGTCACTTATTTCGCGTAGCGTCTCGCGCTGCTCTTCGGGCGGGATGTCAGTTTGCATCACTTCCAGAGCTGTCTGATAGTATTCATTGATGGCAGCCGTATCCGCATACGAGTAATGGGCAGGCATGTTGGTAATCAGGTATCTGGCGGCTGCAAGTTTTTCAGGGTCGTCCGCATAATGTTTCAGGACCTTTTCCAACTCACCCCGGTTTTCACCTGCATATCGCAGGGCACTGCGCAGTTGTGACGACTCATTTTCGCACGATGCCAATACGATGGATAAAGCCATGAACAGGGCTGTCAAAAAACTGTGTTTCATAGTGCGTGTTTTCAGATTAGAGGATTGTTGCGCCATCTGTCAAGCGTGGGTGATTGAACTGTATCGGCTGACACATATTCAATATGCCGGTCCTTATGCAGAATGAATGGTCCGGTTATTGGAATGAGTCGCTGTCCATCATAGCCGTATGCCATATACATGACTTCGCGTCCCATTTTCTGGAAGCAGGCCCTTCCGTGCCTGAGCTCCCCGAAATCAATTATTCGCCATCCGCTCTGTATTGACGGAGCTCCTTCAGGCTGTTCTGGCGCATAGTAACCGGTACAATATCCGGATTGTTGGGCATAACTTGTGTCACGAATGGCTGATGCAATATATACATATTTGTCTTTCAGTGATTTACATATGTCAGTACTTACAGCTAATTTCAGATTCTCGGTCAGGAAATATCTATCGGTGACATCTTCTTTGGTCAGGTCAAACGGGAATATGAATTTAGCGTTCCTTCGGTATTCCTGGACCCTATGACTGATGCGGTATGTATTGCGCCACACCTTTGGCCCGCGCTCGTATGGGAAAAAACTCCATCCTATCAGTGTTGCCATGTCCCATTCTGATGTCTCTTCCGAACCCTTGTCACTAAGGATGACAAACCAGCGCACAGCCGCCTCATATCTTGCGCCGACGGGAGTTTCGTCAAGTACGACCGGAATTCCGGCTGCTCTCATTGTCAGTGCTGTAGTCAGTGCGTAGTCGGGAATGTCCCCGAATGTCTGAATAGGCAGCAACTCTGCACTCAGTAGCGGCAGTCCTGCTCTGCTGTACAATCCATATCGTCTTATCTTACCGTTCAACTCGTTCCGCACTGTTTCGGCGGTCTTCATAGCCGTACCGTATTCCACATCGTCTCTGGTTATATGTGCGATTCCATCGGTGAATTTCATACGCAACGAGTCCCGCCAAAAGTCCAGACTCTGCAGTTCCGTCATCTTGTATGGCAGCAGCCATTCCAGAAAGTCATCGAAGCGCAGATGTGAAGCCCACGGGCATTCCTTCCATTGTTTCCACGCGCTCTCTATGTTGCTGATAATGTAGTCGGCGGAGATTATTTCCACATCGGACACTATATTGTCGGCCAGTCCCGAATATTCAGTTTGACTGGCTGCAAGCAGTGAGTCGCGTTGGGTTTCCGGAGTCAGATCGGATGTGAGCAGTTCTTTCGCCAGAGAATAGTAACTGTCAATCCGTTCACCTCTATAAGAATAGTGAGCGGGCAATGCCGAAATCAGATACTTTGCCGCCTTGAGTTTGTCATGGTCATTGCGGTAGTGAATCAGTACCTTTTCAAGTTCGGTGCGGTTGGAACCAGCCTGATTAAGGGCATTGCGCAGTTCCCTGTCATTCTGAAAATATAGCAGTCCATATCCGGCAATACACGCTACAAGTATCCAAAAGGCTGCACACAATGATAGTGCTCTGCATTTCAATTGTTTGTTTCTCATAATACCGACAGTAAAACGGATGGAACCGTCCCATCCTTCATTCGCCACAAAACTATGGCGATTATTATGGTCGGACAAGTTCAAACTGTGATAATGTCAGTGTGGGAACAAAGTAATCAACATCAGGGACAAACTGTTCACAGTTGTCCATATTCCAAAATGCGGGAATCAGTCGGTATTGAACTAATAGATTACATTGTCTGCAATAAGTTCGAGCAGTTTCTCGCCATACTGCGCCCACTTGGTCTTTCCGAACCCCGGGACAGCGAGCAGTGCTCTCTGTGTACGTGGTGCCGCATCGGCAATGCCGAGGAGAACCTTTTGGCTTAAGATATGAAAGGCGGGGACTTCCTGTTTTTTGTATTGAACCCGACGCCATTCAGTAAGCGCTTCGACAAGTTCGGGGTGGCGGTTCTCCAGATAAATGTCATGGCCGTCACTCTGTTCAAGAATTGTCTCAATGTTTCTTTTTTGTTTGCGCTGCTTCCTGGGACGGAGAGATTCAGCAGTTCCCAAGATGCTTTCCACTCTACATCGATGGTATGATTCCACCGTGAATTTACAAGTTTTCAGCAGACTGATGCATCTGATTCTGATACCGATTTCGGAGAGCAGTTCGCGACCTGTTTCCCTGATTCGCCTGTTAGTCTCCCTGTTGTCCGTTTCGACGGACAGCATAGGGGCTATTTCGGCAGCCACATCGGTCAGGTTCTGCGAAAAGTACCCGGCAGCTTTTTCTGTGCGTTCCTGCAGGAAGTCATCGTCCTTGTCGCCCTGACTGGATGCTGCGATACGGTCAATCTGTAAGCAGAATTTTTCCGATACAGAACACAACTGGCATATTTTGCCGGACAGTTCTGTGAACCGTGCAACTTGTTTGGGTGAAATTCTGCGTATTTCGTTCTGGAAAAGCCGTTCAGTGCGTTCCATTATTATTCTGAGCGGCCGTATGTCGAAGCACTCCTTAAGCTGGTTGAAATAGTAATCGTTCTTTTCCTTGTCGAGAGCTGCCCCTATTGCCGATATTTCGGGAATGGTGCTGCAGAAACCGCTTACACTTTCATTTCCGAATATACATGAGCCTGATATGGGTGATGTAAGCACTATACCCTCGAGTGTGCGGCAGCGTGACAATGCTACATATACCTGACCGAACGAGAACGCAGACGATGCGTCAATCATAACTTTGTCGAATGTCAGTCCTTGGCTTTTATGGATTGTGATTGCCCAGGCGAGACGCAGCGGATACTGGCTGAAAGTGCCCTGGACTTTAGGCTTTATCTCGCCGTCGGCAGGGTCTATTTCGTATCTGACATTTTCCCATTTCTCTATTTCCACAGTAATATCCTGTCCGTCATTATCGGTTATGGTAATGCCGCTTTCATAATCGATTCCGGTCACTATTCCGGTCTTTCCGTTGTAGTATCTGCCCTGTCGGTCATTCCTGATGAACATGACCTGAGCTCCTTCCTTCAGTCTGAGCCTCATATCTGCTGGAGCGTTGTTCTCGGGAAATGTTCCGTCCAGTTCCGCGTCGAATGTGAATTCGCGGCTGCGCAGTTCGCGCAGTTTTGCAGAATTGATGCGATCTGCCGTAGCATTGTGAGTGGTAAGTCTGATCCAGCCGGTGTCTGTCCGCTCCGGTTCAAATCCGATATTCAGCCGGCTTTCAAGAGCCTGCGACGTGAATCGGTCAAATTTGCCATCGCGTATATTGTTGA
This sequence comes from Bacteroidaceae bacterium, assembly GCA_045642985.1. Taxonomy (GTDB): domain Bacteria; phylum Bacteroidota; class Bacteroidia; order Bacteroidales; family Bacteroidaceae; genus Colenecus. The sequence goes on from JAZUJU010000054.1 coordinate 3,913, forward strand.
GCACGCGCACAAAGTCGGCATCCTGCTGTCTGTAGATGGTCTGCAGTTCGATGGTAACGTATTTCAGCCTTGACATTACCTTGGCATCGAAGAAGAAAGGTGATGGATAAACTTGCTGGAAATATGGCTTCTCATCGTCTTTCAGTACCGGTGGCAACTGCTGTATGTCACCTATCATCAGCATCTGGACCCCTCCGAAAGGTCGCGGATCGTGTCGAACCTTTCGGAGCACGTCATCAACTGCATCGAGCAGATCGGCGCGCACCATTGATATTTCATCTATGATTATCAGATCGAGTGTTCTGATAATCTCCAGCTTTTCCTTGCGCAACTGCCGTTTGGCCTCAGGCATGTTGTATTCAGTAACCAGTTCCCTGACATCAGGGAGATACGGACATAGAGGCAGTTGGAAAAAAGAATGAATAGTTACTCCTCCGGCATTGACTGCGGCAACTCCTGTCGGGGCCAGAACGACATGCCGTTTTGCTGTCGTTTCCACCAGATGCTTTAGAAAAGTAGTCTTGCCGGTTCCAGCCTTACCGGTCAGAAATACAGAAATGCCTGTGTTGCAGATATATTCTTCCGTTAATTGTATAATGTTGTCTTTCATGGTGTTATCAAACTGTAATGATACTATTCTGCAGCCTTGATTATGCTGCGTGCCATATTGTTCCAGGAATATTTCTTCTTTTCCTTACGCAATCCTTCGGTAAACTGGTCTCTGCGGTCTGCATGAAAGAAATCGACGAGTCGGTCTGCAATCTGTGACTCATCGGGTTCAGTGACATAACCGGAAATGCCGTCCGGCACAATTTCTGCCAACCCGCCGACGTTGGTTACCAGCATTGGCTTCTCGAAATGGTATGCAATCTGTGCCACTCCGCTCTGTGTGGCTGATCTGTATGGCTGTACTACAAGATCGGCTGCTCCGAAACAGTATCTGACTTCGCTGTTCGGCACAAATTCGTTCTTCCATATGACCAACCCTTCCAGTCCGAGTTCCTTTTCCATCTCAAAGTATTTATCGGCACCGGAATAGAATTCCCCGGCTACTAAAAGACGCACGTTCTCATCGCGGAGTCGGCTGTCGGCGTATGCTTTCAGAAGCAGGTCAAGTCCCTTATAGTCGCGTATCAGACCGAAGAACAGCATATAGCGGTAATGCGGATCGAGTCCGAGAAAATTCAGTGATTCCTCGCGTGTGGCGGGAACGCCGAAATTATCGTATAGAGGATGACGGCAGAAGACCCTGGGTTTGGACTGGTCAAACTGAGCGATGTCACCGAGCACGGAATCCGACATGGCGACGAAACCGTCAACCGAACCTGCAAAGAAACCTGCAAGAAGCTTGTCGCCAGGACGATGCTCGTGAGGTATCATATTGTGTACCAGTCCTACTATTCTTGTGTGACCGTTTCGGCGTGCTATCCGGGCGATGCTTCCCTGACAGGGAGCCATGAACGGCAGCCAGAATGCCACGACAACAATGTCCGGTTTCGCCTTTTTGAGCTCGCGTCCCACCTTAATCCAGTTCAGCGGGTTGACGGAGTTCATTTTCCTTATCGTCGTAATGCCTTCCGGAGCTGGATCTTCTGAAAACTGTGTTTTGCCCGGGAACAGAAAACCGGGATATTGCAAGGTAAAAGTCCATTCTTCGACTTCGTTACCCATAGCCTGAAGTTCGGCTGACAGACGGTCATCGAAAAGAGCGATGCCTCCGCGATAAGGGTAGGCAGGTCCGAGAATAACAATTTTCATAGTTCCCTGTTCTGTTGGTGATACAATGCTTCCAGCACCGGAATGTCTTCGGCGTAGGTGAGTTTTATATTTGCCCGGGATCCGCGGACCAGAAAGACCGGGACTTCGGGCAGATATCTGACTACCGTTCCACAGTCGTCAGTCGATTTGAAATCGGGGTCCTGCAGGGCAAGCCGGTATGCCTCCTCGATGACGCTCTTGCGGAATCCCTGAGGAGTCTGCTCGCAGTAGAGCAAACTACGGTCCGGGATTGTTGTGATGACCGTCTGTCCCGGAGAGGTACTGACTACCGTATCCGTTGACGGCATTGCAGCATCTACGGCCTCCCATTTTTCCAGTGCCTGTATCGTGTCGCTGATAATGCGTTCGCTGACCAGCGGCCTTGCGGCATCGTGGAATATCAGGTTGCACTCCGGCCCGCTGCGATACAGCTCCATCGCTTTGAGGCTGGACAGATACCGCTCTGTTCCTCCTGTGACTATGTGGCGAACCTTGTTCCATCCGTTGTCGGCGGTCATCTCCCTGACCCGTTCTATCCAGTCTGCGGCACAGACAATGACCATTTCGTCAATAAGCGGATGTCGGTGGAATGTATTGACGGAATGCTCCAGCACTGTCTTTCCGGCCAGTGTCAGAAACTGCTTTGGAACAGTGGCTCCAAGTCTGGTACCGCTGCCTCCCGCCAATATTATACCGACATTCTTCATATTATTATATTTGCTACAGAATTATTTCACTTCGCTGCCGGGTTTGACGGGCTTCTGGACGGTGGTGACTGCCAGGGTGCCGTCGGCATCGAGGGCGCTGAGTATCATGCCCTGACTCTCGATACCGCGTATCTTGCGCGGAGCGAGGTTTGCGATGAAGCAGACCTGCTTTCCGACCAGTTCCTCGGGCTGATAGTACTGAGCTATTCCAGAGAGAATCGTACGGCCGCCGAGTCCGTCGTCAATATGGAACTGTAGAAGTTTGTCTGCTTTTGGAACCTTTGTGCACTCCAGAACTGTTCCAACGCGGATATCCAGTTTCTCGAAATCGGTGAACTCTATATTCGGGCGTATGGGATTTGCGGGTTTCGCTGCAGCCTCCAGCTTTTCGTTCTCCTCTTTTGTCTTGAGCAGTTTCTGAATCTGAGCCTCGATGACATCGTCTTCGATTTTTTCGAACAGCAGTTCTGCCTTGCCAAGTTTGTGACCTGCCTCAAGCAGCGTCAGACTGCCAAGTTCGTTCCAGTCGAAAGTATCGAGAGCAATCATCTTGCGGAGCTTCTCGCTGCTGAATGGCAGGAAAGGCTCGAATGCGATAGCCAGATTCGCTACCAGCTGCAGAGCGATGTTGAGTATGGTTTCAACGCGCTTCATATCTGTCTTTGCAAGATGCCACGGTTCAGTATCGGCCAGATACTTGTTGCCGATGCGTGCCAGATTCATCGCTTCCTTCTGGGCCTCGCGGAACTTGAAGTTCTCAAGCAGACTTTCGAGCTGCTCCTTGACATCGACGAACTCCTTCAGAGTATTACGGTCGTAGTCAGTCAGTTCGCCGCAAGCGGGGACAGTTCCATCGAAATATTTCTGTGTCAGCACCAGGGCACGGTTCACAAAGTTACCATAGACAGCCACCAGTTCGTTGTTATTACGGGCCTGGAAATCTTTCCAGGTAAAGTTGTTGTCTTTGGTCTCAGGCGCGTTTGCGGTCAGAACGTAACGCAGCACATCCTGCTTGCCTGGGAAGTCATTCAGGTATTCGTGTACCCAGACGGCCCAGTTGCGTGATGTCGAAATCTTGTCATCCTCAAGGTTCAGGAACTCGTTGCTCGGGACATTGTCAGGAAGGATGTAGCTGCCCTCGGCCTTCAGCATTGACGGGAATACTATGCAGTGGAATACGATGTTGTCCTTTCCGATGAAATGGACGAGTCTTGTTTCCTCATCCTTCCACCAGGTCTCCCAACTGCCCTTTTCAGGATGAGCGTCGCAAAGTTCCTTGGTGTTGCTGATGTAGCCGATTGGGGCGTCGAACCACACATAGAGAACTTTGCCTTCTGCACCTTCGACGGGAACCGGTATACCCCAGTCAAGGTCGCGGCTTACGGCACGAGGCTGAAGACCCATATCGAGCCAGCTCTTGCACTGTCCGTAAACATTAGGACGCCATTCCTTGTGTCCTTCAAGAATCCACTTTTCCAGCCATTCCTGATATTGGTCAAGCGGCAGGAACCAGTGAGTTGTCTCCTTCATGACAGGTTTGCTGCCGCTGACGGTGCTCACCGGGTTTATCAGTTCGGTCGGCGAGAGCGCGGTACCGCATTTCTCGCACTGGTCTCCGTATGCCTTTTCGTTGTGGCAATGGGGGCACTCTCCGGTTATGTATCTGTCTGCCAGGAACATTTTTGCCTCCTCGTCGTAATACTGCTCGCTGGTCTTCTGGATGAACTTGCCCTCATCGTAGAGTTTGCGGAAGAATTCGGAAGCAAGTTTCTCGTGAGTCGCGGAACTGGTACGTCCGTATACATCGAACGAAATACCCATTCCTTCGAAAGTATCCTTCATCAGATAGTGATAACGGTCGATGATGTCCTTTGGGGTGACACCCTCTTTTCTGGCTCTGATAGTGATAGGTACTCCGTGCTCATCGCTTCCTCCGATGAACAGCACATCCTTTTTCTTGAGACGCAGGTAGCGCACATAGATATCTGCAGGAATGTATGCTCCTGCCAGATGCCCGATATGAAGCGGGCCGTTTGCGTACGGCAGCGCCGATGTAACCAGTGTTCTTTTAAAATTCTTCATATTGTGTCAATAATGATTTTCCCAGTATTTTGCAAAATTACATTTTTATGGCGAACCCGAGTAAAGATGCTATGCTATTTTCCCCAGTCGGCACGATCAAGAGAGCGGTAGCCGATAGCCTCGGCTAAATGCGCAGGTCTGATGCTCTCACTACTGTCCATATCGGCAATAGTACGTGCTACTTTCAAAATGCGGTTGTAGGCGCGGGCTGAAAGGTCGAACCTGCCCATTGCATCGCGCAAGAGGGCCAGGCCTGTGGCATCTGGCTTTGCATAACGGTTCACCATTGCGCTGGTCATCTGGGCGTTGCAATAGATGCCCTTCTGTCTTTTGAACCGCTCAATCTGGATTTTCCGGGCTGCTATCACACGCCCTCTGATGACGGCGCTTGATTCAGCCGGTCTGGAGTCGGATATTTCCTCAAAAGGGATAGGCAGTATCTGACACTGCAGGTCGAACCGGTCCATCAGTGGGCCTGAGATTCTGTTCAGATAGCGCGCGATGGCATCGGGAGTGCAAGTGCAGGAATGCGTAGGGTGTGTATAGTATCCGCACGGACAGGGATTCATAGAGGCCACAAGCATAAATGAAGCCGGATAAGTCACATTGTACTTAATTCTGGAAATATAAATGCACCGCTCTTCCAGCGGTCCGCGGAGTACCTCAAGCACGTGTCTGGGGTATTCTGCGATTTCATCAAGATATAGAATACCATTGTGAGCCAGGCTGATTTCTCCTGGTTGGGCGTTGCTTCCGCCTCCAGTCAGTGCTGTTCTTGAAATTGTGTGGTGAGGACTCCTGAAAGGGCGTTGGGTCACAAGTGGACTGTCGGTCCTGAGCAGTCCTGCTACCGAATGTATCTTGGTAGTTTCCAGACTCTCTGATTCTGTCAGTGGTGGCAGAATAGACTGTAGACATCTGGCCATCATGGACTTTCCGCTTCCGGGAGGGCCTATCATAATCAGATTGTGACCGCCGCTTGCCGCTACTTCGAGAGCGCGTTTCACCGCTTCCTGTCCCTTTACATCTGCAAAATCGGGTGTGCCGTCAGGATTTTCGGAAGCGACTGCAGGGCTATGCCCGTTGTAGGCCCGTATTTCTATGCTCCCGTTCAGAAAATCTGCGACTTGACGTAAGTTGTGGACTGGAAATATGTTCAAGCCATCAACAAGTGCGGCTTCATCGGCATTTTCCGTGGGTAGAATCATTCCCGTGAAACCTTCTTCACGAGCTTTGACGGCCATCGTCAGAACTCCCTTTACTGGGTGGAGAACCCCGTCCAGTCCCAGTTCACCCATAATTACAGTCTTTTCCAGTAAGGAATCATCAATCATTCCACTGGCAGCCATTATCCCTATTGCCAACGGTAGATCGTAGGCTGTCCCCTCTTTCCGTACATCTGCCGGTGCCATGTTTACTATGGTCTGGCATGTCGGAAATTTCAGTCCGTTGTTCTGAAAAGCCGATATTATGCGTTCGTGACTCTCCCTGACGGCGTTGTCAGGCAATCCCACAAGAAAAAATCTGATACCACGCGAAGTGCTGACTTCGATAGTGACAATGTAGGCATCTATCCCTCGGACAGCTGCCCCGAAAACCTTTACTAACATGGATTGTATTTTTATGGTAAATATGATTCATAGTGTCCGGATAGCGCGCTTATTTTCCCTTTTTCCTTTTCTTCTCCAACTCTTTCTTCTTTTTGAGTTTACTCTCAAGTGCCTTACTGTCAAGTTTGTTCAGCCTTGCCAATGGTATCCGGAAATCCTCAAGGTCTGTACCTGCTGCCAGGAAGTTACCATATGTCCTGCCTACTAACACATAGCAAGGAAGCTGATGAAGATTAAGCAGGCTGATCATTTTTCCGTTCCATCCGTTCCGGTCGGTGTATTGCTCCCATTCCAAGCTGTCCTGTGCCACAGCTTCTTTCCATCTGTCAGAATTCGTGTCCAGTGTTATGCCGACTATTTTCAGGTTCCGGTCTTCGAACTTCTTGTCGATGCTCTTCAGACTGTCTAATGCCGATTTGTAGGACAGGTCCCACGACGCCCAGAAGTAAAACAGCACATTGTCGGTTTTGAAAAGATCCTTGACCGTAGTCTTTGTCATTGTGGTGTCATACAGGTCAACATCTCCGAATGTCGTGGCTTTACGGTTCTCGGGCATTTCGTTCAGTAGATTTTGAATCAGCGAATTGTCCTTCATATCGCCGCCAATGTTCCGGATAAGCGAATCACTTGCCGAAATCCCGGCGTAACCATCGGCATAGTACCTGAAAATCAGGAGAGGGGCCACTTCGGAGAAAGGATTTGATCTGATAAGACTGTCGATATGTCCAAAGGTCTGTTCTCTTGATGTATCACAGACAGCCTTTTCCATAAACAGCCGGTATTCCAGATTCTCTTTCCCGCCGTCAACAATAGCGTAACTGTCTGTAGAACTCTTGCTAATAGTAGCCTCAAGACCTTTGTCTGCAAATACTACCTCGTGGTTTCCGTCGGACATAATAAGAATCAGCGGGGTGACTGTATCCAGTTCACACTCGTAGATGAACGTCCCATCCTCCACGAAAATAGTGTCAACCCTGTCAAAACGGGCATCAATTCCGGTTACAAGGATGGTGTCCGTCCCCATTCCGGCTATGGTCCCGTTCAGCGTGAATGTGCTGTCATGCCCCGAAGAACAGGCTGCCGCAAATATCGGCAATACCGCACACAACAGAGTTGATATTCTTCCGCGCATAGACTGCCAGATGTGTATCGGTTACTTGGCGGCACGCTTGCGTTCCAGCTCGTCAAGGATGACCTTGCGCATACGCATACTCTTTGGTGTCACCTCCACATATTCGTCGTTCTTGATGTATTCGAGAGCTTCTTCGAGCGAGAAGACTATAGGAGGAGCTATGTGGGCCTTTTCGTCGGCACCGCTGGCACGCATATTGGTAAGTTGCTTGGCTTTTGTCACGTTGATGACAAGATCCTTCTCGTGCACATGCTCTCCGACAACCTGACCGGCATAGACCTGCTCCTGCGGATTCACAAAGAACTTGCCGCGGTCCTGCAGTTTGTCGAGTGCGTATGCAAAGACAGTACCGGTCTCCATTGCGACCATCGAACCGTTGGAACGGCGGTCAATATCGCCTTTGTACGGCTGATACTCCTTGAACCTGTGAGCCATAATAGCCTCGCCCTGTGATGCCGTAAGCACATTGGTCCTCAGACCTATGATGCCTCTTGACGGAATATCGAATGTGATGATTACACGGTCTCCCTGGGTCTCCATCGAAGTCATATCACCCTTCCTGCGGGTGGCCAGGTCGATCATCTTGCTGCTGAATTCTTCGGGAACGCTGATAGTCAGTTCCTCGATCGGTTCGCATTTTTTGCCGTCAATCTCTTTCATGATTACCTGCGGCTGACCTACCTGAAGTTCGTAACCTTCGCGGCGCATAGTCTCAATGAGAATAGAGAGGTGCAGCACACCGCGGCCCGAAACTATCCATTTGCCGTCACCCTCGCACGCCTGTACGCGCAAAGCCAGGTTTTTGTCAAGTTCAAGCATCAGACGGTCGTGGATATGTCTGGATGTAACATATTTGCCCTCCTGACCGAAGAATGGTGAGTCGTTGATGGCAAAGAGCATACTCATAGTAGGTTCGTCAATGGCGATAGGCGGCAGCGGATCGGGATTTTCGGCATCGCAGATTGTATCTCCGATTTCAAATTTTTCCAGACCTACGATGGCGCAGATGTCGCCGTAGCCGACTACATTAGTTTTCTTGCGTCCCATTCCCTCGAACGTGTGCAGTTCCTTGATTTTTACCTTGTCAATGCTGCCGTCGCGATGTGCAAGGCTGCAGGTCATACCTTCGGTGATAGTTCCCCGGTTGATACGTCCGATGGCGATGCGGCCGGTATATGATGAGTAGTCCAGCGATGTGACGAGCATTTGCAGAGAGCCTTCTTCCTCCTTGGGCGCGGGAATGTACTTGATTATGGCGTCGAGAAGCGGGAAAATGTTATCGGTCTGAACTTTCCAGTCCTCGCTCATCCAACCCTGCTTGGCCGATCCGTACAGTACCGGGAAATCAAGCTGGTCTTCGGTCGCATTCAGTGCGAACATCAGATCGAACACCATCTCGTATACCTCCTCCGGACGGCAGTTAGGCTTGTCGACCTTGTTCACTACAACTATTGGCTTCAGCCCTATTTCGAGCGCTTTCTGCAGTACGAAGCGTGTCTGCGGCATCGGTCCCTCGAAAGCGTCCACAAGAAGAATACAGCCGTCTGCCATATTGAGCACACGTTCAACCTCGCCTCCGAAATCGGAGTGCCCCGGAGTGTCAATGATGTTGATTTTAACGCCTTTATAGCTGATGGAAACATTTTTTGATAGAATGGTTATGCCTCGCTCTCTTTCAAGATCGTTGTTATCAAGCATCAACTCGCCTTTGTTCTGGTTCTCTCTGAACAGATTCCCGGCCATCATCATTTTATCCACCAAGGTCGTCTTTCCGTGATCGACGTGGGCGATAATAGCAATATTTCTGATTTCCATCTTATAAATAAAGGTGTTACACCGCTTAACGCGCTGCAAAGTTACTGAAAAAATCAAGAATAAGTTTGGCGGATGGAAAAATAAGCCTAACTTTGCAGCCGCTAAATAAAAACATCTCGAAAATGTATTTAGACAAAGAGAAAAAACAAGAAATCTTTGGACAGTACGGAAAGTCTAACACGGATACCGGCTCACCAGAAGCTCAGATAGCCCTGTTCTCATACCGTATTTCCCACCTGACGGAGCACCTCAAGGTGAACCGTAAAGATTATAGCACTGAAAGGGCACTGACCCAGCTTGTCGGCAAACGCCGTTCGCTCCTTGACTATCTTAAGAGAAAGGACATCGAGCGTTATCGTGCTATTGTCAAGGCACTCGGTCTGCGTAAGTAAGGCTTA
>JAZUJU010000055.1:0-25641 GCA_045642985.1 Bacteroidaceae bacterium
CCTGGAAACTGAACGGTGACCAGAGCGTAATTGTTTTCCGTCAGACACTTGGCAAGGAACAGTATCCATCGTTCTTTGGCAAGCAGGTCTATTATGACAACGGCTGTTACACGAATGATGATCCTACGACTTCAGTCTCCCTCCTCGAAAAGAGAGATGACGATACAATAATCTATGATATGTACGGCCGCGCGGTAAGTACACCACAGCATGGACTTTACATCATCAACGGCAAAAAATACTGGTTCGAATAATTATTTTTCTTTGTTGTTTGGACGGCCTCTACTGTGACAGTAGGGGCTGTCTTTTTGCTCCTTCGTCGGTCATTTCCCAACGACCATTACGTTTGCCGTTCACTCTTTGCAGAATACCTTTCTCCTGCAGGTGAACGGTAATTGTCTTGACTGTTCTTTCCGATTTACCAATCTCTCTTGCAATCACCTTTTGGGTGGCTGTCGGATTCTGTTGCACTATGCGCAATACGGCAACTTCTTCCAAAGTGCAATTTTTGCACTTTGGAGACAATTCCTTGACCGCATTTGCACTTTGAATCTCAGGTTCTGCACTTTGAACGGCACTTTCTTCTACTTTACCCCAATCCACATGCATAATTCTGTTTCTCCTCTGATTATTTTTTTGCGCAGTTGCATAATGGCATCGTGTTCAAAACTGTCACTCTGTTCTGTAAGTTGGGTTATACTTACCATACCGGTATTTCTGTCAATGAATATGAACATCAGTGCTGAATATGCATTTTCGCTGTCATTTTTGTTGCCAATGAATCCGGGTGCATGCAAGAGTCGGCAATAGTATGTGCCCTTTTTCTGAAGTGACCGCAATGGCTTCAGCTCGGAGTCAGACAGAACGACGGTCTCAAATCAGGGGGTGTCCGTATCGGATAAACCGGCCAGGAAAATCCATATCAACTGATTGTCAGTTAATGCTGACGGATAACCCTAAAATCTTAAGAACCTGCTCAATACTTTATCCTAAAATAATCGAGTATAGCCTTATAATTGTCCTGTGCTGTAAGGCAGGTATCACGCAGATAGCCGGAAATTGCCGGCCAGTTCTGAAGCCCTCTGTAATAGAACATCTTGAGATCGTCGGTTATGATGAACGGGACGATGCCATTTGCAAGGCATTCCTTGAACATTACCAGACGCCCGACACGGCCATTCCCATCCTGGAACGGATGGATAGTCTCGAATCGCTTATGGAAGTCAATGATATCATCCAGACCGGTTCTTTTCTTGGAGTTGTATTCCCCAAGCAATGCTGACATCTCCCTGTGGACATTCTCCGGCAGGCAGGTTTCATTGCCACCTACCTCATTCGGCAATTTCTTATACTCTCCGACATTGAACCACGTTTTTGTGCTGTCTGAGGTACCGGTTTTCAGGGTCCTGTGAATCTCCTTTATCAGACCTTCGGTCAACTTGTCCTGAGCCTTATCAATAATAAGGTCGATGCACCGGAAATGATTCACAGTTTCCACTATGTCATCCACATTGACTGACTCGTCTGAAATACCGATGGTGTTGGTTTCGAAGATATATCTTGTCTGTTCATGAGACAGTCGGCTGCCCTCTATGTGGTTGGAATTGTAGGTCAGATCAATTTGTGTCCTGTGGTAGATTCCTCCTTTCATACCTGAAGACTTTTCTTCTCTGAGCCTTGAGAGAAGGGGCGGGCATTTGTGAAATCTGGCATTAATACGTAAGGGAATATTTGCATCTGCAGGGACATTCCAGGTCTTTCCTGTGAGAAAAGCTCCTTCAATCTTCCCCGATGTACACCAGTTCCTGGCTGTCCTCTCAGGCACATTGTGCTTTGCTGCAAATTCACTTACAGAGATAAAGTCCATATCGGCAAGAATTATTGGTTGTTCTTTCGCAAAGTTAACTATTTTTGCCGATATCGGCAATATTGTTATGCGAGTTTTAGTCAAAATAACAGCTATGAATGGGACTGCTAACTGAGTTTTTCCCAAAATGTTTTGCATATAAAGCGGATGAAACATAATATTGCAGTCATAAAAGAGAACTTTCACAAAGCGACCGATATGATGTCATGTCTCAAAAGAATGATTATGAAAAAGTTATTTTACGTACTGATTCCGTTTTTGGGGATAATGAGCGCAAATGCGCAAGGTTATCGCAATCCTGTGTTGTCCGGTTCTCACTCTGATCCTGTGCAGGATGGACAGGTAACCATCAGCATTGATGCGCAGAGGCAGGGGCCTGCCATCAGTCCCACGCATTACGGCCTCTTTTACGAGGACATCAACCATGCAGCTGACGGCGGTCTGTACGCTGAGCTGATACGCAACCGTTCCTTCGAGGACGGTGATACCGGCAGCTGGCATGCTGTCGGAGGGGCCGGGCTTTCGCTCACCCAGATGAATATGCTCAACAGCGTACAGCACAACGCTCTTGACCTGACATTTTCTGCGCCTGGCGACGGCGTGAGTAACGAAGGATTCTGGGGTATGAATGTAGTGGACGGACAGAAATACGAACTCAGTTTCTTTGCTAAGAGTGACCAGGGCTACAAGGGAACGCTTAATGCATCGCTCGTTTCTGCAGACGGAAGGACACTCGGCAGCGCATCGGTCCGCGTGAAAGCTTCTGGCAAGTGGAAGAAATACACTGCAACGATTGTTGCCCGTGGTAGCGACCCCAAGGCTCAGTTTGCTTTTACGTCGGCCAAGGCCGGACAGCTACAATTAGATGTGGTAAGCCTCTTCCCTCCGACATTCAAGAACCGCCCTAATGGCATGCGGCCCGATCTGGCGCAGATGCTTGCGGACATGCATCCCCGTTTCCTGAGATTCCCCGGCGGATGTTTTGTCGAGGGGCAGGACAGTCCGGACAACGCATTCCGCTGGAAGCGTACCATCGGCCCGATTGAGGAACGCGAGGGTCATAAAAATGTCAACTGGGGATATCGCACCACAGACGGCATCGGTTTCCACGAATACCTTCAACTCAGCGAAGACATAGGCGCAAAGCCTCTGTATGTGGTCAATGTGGGTATCTGGCATGGCGGCTGTGATCCGTATGACCAGATTGACAGTTGGATAGAAGAATGCCTTGATGCCATCGAATACGCCAATGGCGATGTGAATACCAAATACGGAAAAATGCGTGCCGAGAACGGGCATCCGGAGCCTTTCGGTCTGGAGTTCATCGAAATCGGCAACGAGAATTACAATTTCCATATGGAGGACAATTCGGACCAGTCCGACCACTATCCGGAGCGCTATATACAGTTCTACAATGCCATCAAGGCCAAATATCCTTATGTGACCTGCATCGGCGATGTCGAGTTCTGGAGTACGGATTCACCGAGCTGGCGCAATGATTATCCCGTTGATATGGTTGACGAACACTACTATCGCAATCCCGGCTGGTTTGCTGAACGTTTCAACAAGTACGACAGCTATGAGCGCGGCAGCCACAAAGTCTATGTCGGAGAGTATGCCGTCACCAGCCAGTTCGGTGTCATAGGCAATCTCAATGCCGCATTGGGCGAAGCCGTATTTATGATGGGTATGGAGAACAATTCGGATGTGGTGGCGATGAATTCATATGCTCCGATTTTTGTCAACGAGAATGACGCCCGCTGGCGCCCGGACATGATACGTTTCAATTCGTACCAGAGTATGGGCACACCATCGTATTATGTGCAGAACCTGTTCTCGAACAATGTCGGCACCAGAGTACTCAGGACCGAGTGCACCTGGAGCCTGAATCCTCCGGCACCTAAGACCGAAGAGCAGAAACCTGTGCATGTGGCATTGGGCACCTGGCATACGATAGCCCATTATCGCAACCCGCAGCTTACGGTTGACGGCGAGAATGTGCCTGTTGCCACCTTTGGCGACTGGACCGTTGACGGCGGCTCGTGGAGTGTGGAGAACGGCGAATATGTACAGCGTTCGGACCTTGAACCTGCAGTCAGCGTCTGCCCTCAGCTGATTGGTGCCAAGAAGTATTCGTTCAAAGTGCAGGCCATGAAGGAGTCCGGCAATCAGGGCTTCCTGATGCTGGTGAACTATACCGATGACTATAATTATCAATGGTATAATATTGGTGGTTGGGAGAACAGAATCAACAGCGTGGAGCAGACCGTAAGGGGCAGCAAGGAAGGCATAGCGCCCCAGAAACGTTTCCGCGTCGATGAAAACCGCTGGTACGACATTCAGGTGGATGTGGTCAGCGACAGCCTCTACTGTTATGTTGACGGCAGACTGGACTTTTCGTGCAAGCTCCGTAACGGCTATATGATGGAAGGCGTTTATGCTTCGACAACCATCGACGAGGCTCAGAACATTATGTACGTCAAGTGCGTCAATCTGGGCGAGGGCAGCGCGCCCGGTACCATTAACCTCAAGAACTGTCTCATTGACACAGACGCTCAGGATGCAGTTACTCTGATCAGACTTGCATCGGAAAACGGTACGGACGAGAATACCCTAGACAATCCCAAGGCTGTATATCCCGAGAATATTGCAATCAGTTCAATCACAGATCCGGGCACCATCCGTTTCGATGTGGCACCGTTCTCGGTCAACATACTTAAAATCAAGCTGAAGGACTGAATAACGTCCTGATTCGTATTGGAAAAAATTATGAAAAAAACATTGGTGTTGTGGGCGGTTGCTGTAATGATCGGCTCGTCTGTGTCGCTTGTTCAGGCTCAGGTACAGAGTGATTCTGACAATGCTGTGGTGAATGACTGGGAGAATCCCCGTGTGCTTGGAATAAACAAGGAACCCTATCACGCCACTCTCACTCTTCCGTCGAAACGGTATGACTGCGGCGAGTGCACATCGTTGGACGGCGTCTGGAAGTTCCGCTGGTATCCGCGTCCTGAGCAGAGGGAATCTGGCTTTTTCGAGACCGGGTTCGATGTGACAGGATGGGATGATATTGTAGTGCCGGGAGAATGGCAGATGCAGGGTTACGGCATTCCCATATATACCAACTGGACAATGCCATTCAAGAAAGACCAGCCCCGTGTTATGTCCGAACCTCCTTCGGATTACTACACATTTGTCAACAGAAATCCGGTAGGGCAGTACGTCACCACATTCAATGTTGCGGAAACAAAGTCCCCGAAGACATATTATCTGCATTTCGCAGGCGTGGAATCGGCAATGTACGTCTGGGTTAACGGACACATGGTAGGGTACAGTCAGAACTCAATGTCGCCTGCCGAATTCAATGTCACTCCCTATGTCCATACGGGCGATAACAGGCTGGCGGTCGAAGTGTACTCCTACTGCGACGGCAGCTATCTGGAGGATCAGGACATGTGGCGGCTTTCAGGCATTTTCCGTTCCGTCGATCTGTGGACGAGGCCCGAGGTGCATATCGCCGATTATGTGATGACTGCCATCCCGAATGATGACTATACCGGCGCCAAGGCTGATATGAAGTTCAAGATTGCAAATCTGTCGAAGAAAAGCGGCAGGAACATCGACCTGAAGGTGACGGTCAGCGGCAAGGACGGCAGAGGCAGGGATGTGACATATTCCGATATTAAGAGTGTGGGGAAAATTGATGCGGGCGGACAGACTTGGATTGAACTCGAAATGGATTTGGAAAGACCTGCGCTGTGGTCTTCGGAGAAGCCGAATCTCTACAATGTTGACATAGTCCTGAGCAATAAGGACTCCGAACTGGAACATTTTACCAATCATTTGGGAGTCAGAAAAATAGAGCACAGCGGCGAGGTTGTCTATTATAACGGCAAGGCCATAAAGATCAAGGGCGTCAACAGGCATGAGTTTCATCCGAGAACCGGACGTACTGTTGATAGGGCGACTCTGGAACTCGACCTGAAACTGATAAAGCAGGCCAACATCAATCTGGTCAGGACATCACATTATCCTGACGATCCGCTCTTCTACGAACTGTGCGATGTGTATGGACTCTATGTGATGGACGAGGCTAATCAGGAGAGTCATGACTATGGCCTGAGAAACCGCGAACTCGGTGACAATCCGGACTGGACGGATGCCCATCTGGATAGGGCGGAGTCGCTTGTGGCAAGGGACAGGAATCACCCGTGTGTGCTGATATGGTCGCTCGGCAACGAGGGAGGCAAGGGCATCAATTCGGTTGCAATGGCTGAAAAAGTGCGCGCAATGGACTCCACCAGACTCGTGTTCAGCGATACTGACCGTGAAATATCCGATTTCTATGATGACGGATACATACATCCTGACAAGGTGGCTGCCGAAGCCCGTGAAATCAGCGACCGGCCATTTTTCATGAGGGAATATGCCTATGCAGGCGGCAATTCGCTGGGCAATTACAAGGACTATGCAGATGTGATAAATGCTGATCCAAGCAATTTCGGAGCGGTAATATGGGAATGGTGTGACCACGGAATAGCAAAGAAGAGGGGCAGCAATGTCCTGAAATACGGAAAAGACCCGTCATCGCTCAGACTCGAGGACGATGAGTACTTTGCATACGGCGGTGATTTCGGGGATGTGCCAAATTCGGGAACGACCTGCTTGAACGGAATCGTGCGGGCCGACAGAGTGCCGCATCCGCAGTATTACGAGGTACAGAAAGTCAACCAGTATCTCAATTTTGAACTCGTTTCTTCGAGCAATGTTCACGTAACCGATACTTATTGCTTTACATCGGCCGACGAGTTTGACTACTTCTACGAATTTGTCGATGACGGCAAGGTGGTGTATTCCGCAGAGCAACCGATCAATACCAATGACATCCTTGAGATTCCGACATTTGACGACACAAAGGGCGAGGTCTTCCTGAACGTGTATGCACGGCTCCGTCATCCTGAGAAATGGGCTGATGCCGGCTTCGTCGTGGCAAAGGAACAGTTCCTGCTGGTTGAAAGACGGCAGCCGGAACCCATTCACGGAACTCTTGCTCCGAAATTCCTGAAGCAGTCAGACCGCTATGTGGTAGCTGCCGGACAGGATACCGTGAGCATTGAGACCACTACAGGCAATCTCGTCTCGTGGAAACATTGTGGCACGGAGCTGCTGGTGGCCCCGCTGCAGCCGTATTTCTGGAAACCGGCCACTGAGAATCAGAAGCATAACAATTACAACCGCAGGCTCGGCCCGTGGAGGGATGCCGGTGCTTCAATGAAGATGCTCTCATCGCAAGTGAGCGAAAAGGACGGACTCCTGGTGCTGACTTTCAATAAGGAAATTGAACTGGGAGCGGAATATACTCTCACATACAGAATCAGTTCCGAAGGACAGGTCCAGGTATTGGCAGACTATTCGCCGTCCGGCGAAAAACTGCCGCTGATGCCGAAGTTCGGTATGAAAATGCTGATTAATCCCGAAATGGACAGGATTATCTGGTACGGCAGGGGAATACACGAAAACTATCCGGACAGAAAGTCATCAGAGTTCATCGGAGAGTATTCCCTGCCATTGGAGGATTTTGCTGTCAGCTATCCTGCGCCTCAGGAAAACGGAAACAGGTGCGATACCAGATGGATCAGCTTCTCGAACGGAGACCTGACCCTGAAAGTGGAAGGTCTGCAGCCGCTGTGCGTCAGGGCATGGCCGTGGAGCGAGGAGGACATAGAGAGCGCCGCCCATCCGTTTGAATTGCCCGATAGAGACTTCATCAATGTCAATCTCGATCAGAACATCCACGGTGTAGGATGCAATGACGGGTGGGGCGCCCGCACTCTGGACAAGTACACTATCGATGCTGATAAATCGTACAGCTACGGATTTATCATCTCATGCGAGTGAGAGGTCAGTCTTTGATGGCCTCCTGAAGCTGCTGGCTGATGGCCTCCATTCCTTTGACTGACGGATGGCCGTTCTGCTTCTCAATGTCGTGCAGTTCGATCAGCTGAATTCCATAGTGCTGGCAGACGGTGCGCATCGACTCGTTTATCTCCTCTCTCAGTTCGGAGTTGAGGATGGAGTAAATCTTTGCTGCCGGATACTTTTTCTGCAGGCCGTCAAGCAGGCAGGCCAGAGCGGGACGGAAGGACTTGCAGTCATCCTTGGTCCAATCGGAGTACTGGTATTCGCCGACGGGAGAATTGGCCCATGCATCGTTCGTACCGCCAAATACGAAAATGATGTCGGGGTTGCCGAGACTGTCAATACGTGTCACAAACGATGATGCATACGAATTCATACGCATGTAGCCGGTGCCGCATATTGTAGTGCCTCCCCAGGAGTTGTTCTTTTCAAGCTCATAGCCTTTTGCCTTGATGTACAGGCTCCACCACGTCTGCTCAACGTCTTTCACATCGTTGTTGGCATCGGGATAGAACGGGGCATATCCTTCGGGATTCCAGCCCTTGAATGTTGAATACGAATCGCCGAGCACGGATACTTTCTTTGCCTGGGCAAATGAAACAGTCGCTGCGACCAAAAGTATGGCCAATACAGAAAGTCTTTTCATACCAATTTCAAAACTTGGAAATATTACTGGAGCAAAAATAGAACATAATTTTTAATGCAGCAAGATGTTGACAATGACAAGGAAAGATTTTACTTTTGCAGACAACGTATTCGAAATATTGTCAATACACGGAATCGGTCTGCTGTGCTTGCGGACGGTCATCAAAAATATGCGGATATGAAGAAGTTTTATGTTTTTGCAGTGTGTGCTCTTTTGTGTTGTGGCGCAGTGGCGCAGGAACTGTCCAATTTCAGCAGGGGCGGTCGTCAGCAAGTGGTTTCGCCCGAAGTCAAAGACGGAAAGATGACATTCCGCCTGAATGCGAATTATGCCACTCAAGTGCTGCTTCAGGGTAATTGGATGGACGGACAGAATGCATCGGGGATACCGATGGCGAAGGGTCTGAATGGCATTTGGGAAATCACTCTCGATGCTCCTGAACCTGAAATCTACACCTATAACTTCGTCGTGGACGGCGTGTCTGTTAATGATCCGCAGAACTATATGGTTCAGCGTGACGGAACGCGTTATCTGAATATGGTCTTCGTGCCGGGCGAACGGAGCGAAAACTATACCGAGGCCGGTCAGCGCGGAACGGTACAGTATTTGTGGTATGACAGCGACATACTTGGAATAAACCGTCGTCTTACGGTCTATACTCCTTACGGATATGAGAAAGGAAAGCAGAAGTATCCTGTACTGTATCTGCTTCATGGGGCCGGTGGCGATGAAGAGGCCTGGGTATCAATGGGCCGCGCTGCTCAGATTCTTGACAACCTGATTGAAAAGGGACTGGCCAGACCTATGATTGTCGTTATGCCGAACGGTAATCCCGGACAGCAGGCGGCGCAGACTTTGGGACTTCCTGAAAAACAGTATGACCGTCGCGACCCTGCCATGCAGGATGCATATGTCAGGAGCCTATGCACCGAAATCGTACCTTTCATAGAGAAAAATTTCAGGGTCATTGCCAAACCTGAATCACGTGCCATTGCAGGCCTGTCAATGGGTGGCGGACATACCATAACCGCAACCAACCTGTATCCGGATATGTTTGACTGGATCTGTCCGCTATCAGCTGCCGGCAGTTCTACACCAGAGCAGATTACCGCTCTCAAGAATGCGGGCGTCAGGCTGTATTTCCTGTGCTGCGGAACCAGCGATTTTCTCTGGAACAATTCTGTGACTCTCGACGAGACCATGACCCAGTGCGGTCTGGAACATACATTCTTCAAGTCGGAAGGCGGTCATGTGTGGGCTAACTGGCGTCTGTATCTGAACACATTTGCTCAAAAACTTTTCAAATAGATACATTTGCGCGCTACGCGAATCATTCGCGTAGCGCGCAAATGATTCGCGTTGATTAAAAATGAAATTCATCAGTTGGAATGTTAACGGCCTGAGGGCTGTGTGCGGCAAGGGTTTCGCTGAGATTTTCAGCGGGTTTGACGCTGATTTCGTGTGCCTTCAGGAGACGAAGCTTCAGGCTGGACAGCTGGATTTGGAGTTCCTGGGATACACCTCGTACTGGAACTATGCAGACAAGAAAGGCTATTCGGGAACAGCCATATATACACGTCATACACCTCTGTCGGTCAGTTATGGAATCGGTGTTGACGTACACGATCACGAGGGGCGTGTGGTGACACTCGAAATGGAAGACTATTACCTGGTATGCGTCTATACTCCGAATTCGCAGGACGGCTTGCGTCGTCTGGATTACCGTATGCAATGGGAGGACGATTTCAGGAACTATCTGACAGGACTTGCCCGGCGCAAGGGCGTGATAGTGTGCGGCGATATGAATGTGGCTCATCAGGAGATTGATCTGAAGAATCCGGCTACGAATCATTTCAATGCAGGATTCTCGGACGAGGAACGCGACAAGATGACTGTCCTGCTGGCGGCCGGATTCACGGATACGTGGAGAATGCAGCATCCGACAGAGGCCAAATACTCGTGGTGGTCATACCGGATGAACGCCCGCGAACGCAATGTGGGCTGGCGCATTGACTATTTCCTGGTTTCGGAGCAGCTGCGTGAGCGCATCTGTTCAACGGAGATTCACAACGAAATATACGGCTCGGACCACTGTCCGGTGGAGCTTGTGATAGAATAAGCCGCCAACGATTTTTTTCGCCGGCGGCCTATGGATAATATGGGGTGGGGTGTTTACTCCATCCCGTATTTTTTATTCAGACTGTCAATGAGTTCCATCGTGGCTGCATCGGGCTCGATGCCGTCGGTCGGGACGAGAGTGGTGGACATTGTGCCGTCCTTTTCTATACTCAGAATGCCGATGTTGGCGAACTTGAGACCTGTCGATGAAAGTATGACCTCCTTGCCGCTCTTGTCTGCAACGCGTTGCTCGGGGATTACCGTGTGTGCGTGGGCATCGAGGACTACGTCTATTCCGGTGGTGGCTGCTATCAGGTTGAGCGAAGTGACAGAACCATTCTGCTTGTCGCCGAGATGGGACAGCACGATTACATAGTCCGCACCTTCGCTGCGTGCCTTGTCAACATTGCTCTGTACTATGTCGCAGAGTGTCTCTTCGCAGAATGTGTAGAGCAGATTGCCGTCTGCATCGCTGAACAGAGCCTTGTTGCGGCTTGAAATGGCCTTGGGGGTAGTGACGCCTACGAATGCAATCTTTTTACCACCAATCTTGCGGATTGAATATCCCGGAAATAGTGTGCTGCCGTCGTTGATGTTCTGCAGGTTGCAGCAGACTACCGTAGCCTTGAGCGCGCTCATGTTTTCCTGCATGGTCTGGACTGAGAAGTCAAAGTCATGGTTGCCCGGAACAATGTAGTCGTAACCGATGGAATTCATGATTTCAATGATGCCGGCGCCTTTTGATTTTGTGCCGAGCGTGTTGCGCGACATGAAGTCGACTGTAAAGTCACCGCCCGATACGGTCAGTACGTTTTTTACATCTTTCGAAGCCGCGGCCTTGATGGTTGCCATCCTGGCATAACCGGGCAGCGTGGAGTGGGCGTCGTTCTCGAAAATAATCTCGATTCTGTCCGTTTTTGCCGTCAGCATCATCGGCAACGCCAACAGCAGGAGCGTTAGTATTCTTTTCATTTTAACTATTTATGTTGATGCAAATATATGCTTTTCGGGGGGCACATACAATGAAACTTCAGTGTATGCAGCGTCAGAAAGGGAAGTTAATGCCAAAAGTGAAACTGGCATTACTGGTGAGCGGTACTCCCTGTTTTGCCAGTTTCCCCACAGTGCGGTCCATTGCAAGGAACAGGTTGAAGCCGTTGGGATGTACGTTTACTATCCATCCGAAACCATAGTCGTAGGTGCCTGCTGCAAAATTGACTCCCATGCTGAAAACTTTTGCTGCTTTCCAGTTCGCTGAAAGACGGAAGTCTGTCCATGTGTATTCGCCGTTGATGCGGGTGGTGTTCAATAGTCCGAAACTAATCTTCCGATATACCGGTAGATTGTATTCGGCGCCTGCATTTATGGTCATGCCCAGACCAAGACTGCGACCTCCAGTATTTCCGTTGTTCTGAAGCTCGTAAAGAGCGGCCACTCCTTCGACGAGACGGTCCGCCTCTCTTTTAAACGAATCGTCGGCATCCTTGTCGGCACTGAATGTGTATTTGTCCAAAGAGAAAGTCCGGTCACCATTGGTCGAGGCTACAATGTTGTTTGACCATGATATGAAACCGATGTCGAGAAGTGCGACTGACAGTTTCCAATCATCGTTCAGCTTATACTCGGCACCCAGGTCGACCGCAAGGCCGAATCCGTTAATCCCGGTTCCGTCAATGTCTGCACCGCTGACATATGTGTGAGGAGTCTTCTCTCCTTCCGGGCCGCGTTCTTTCGTCTCGGACTTATATGTCATTCCCTTCATGCTTGACTCAATGATTGCATTGGTTACAGCTGTCCAGTCTTTGCCGTTGAATGTCAGTTCGGCTTTGTTGAAGTGTGCGTCAACATTGGCTCCGCCGAACAGTACTTTCAGCGTAGCACCTATACGCCAATGGCTGTTGAGTTGATGAGAATGGCCAAATGACAGTTCAGCATAAGCATCGGCATGAGACCTGAAGTCTTTGACGTCGTATGTCCTGTTGGCAAGACCTTCTTTCGCTAATGAAAGCAGTGTACCCGGAATGTTCGTGTCTTCGTTAGCGCGAACGCTGATGCCTATCGTGTTGTAACCTCCGAAAGCCTTGAAACCGGCACCGAGTATCTGCATTTTGAAATCTGTGCCAAGTCGGTTGCTGTCGTGTATGTTGCCGAGAAATTCCGATGTGGATACCATCGGATTTGTGAACAGTGCTGTTCTGCCGTTGACATTGTAGAGTATGTCCCGGATACCTATGTTCCCGCGTAGCGTAATGTCCATGTTGCCAAGAGCCGGCATGGAAACATAGTTCTGCTCATTGGCTAATGCCGGGTTCATCTCATGCCGGTACAGGTATCCGTCGGTAAAATAGCCAGACTCGTTGTGTTGGGCCTGTACTGCAGTTGCTGACAGCAAAAATGCGGTGACTGTTATGATTGGATTCAGTTTTTTCATACTTTCCTTAAAGCTCGCGGTCATAATGACCGTCAACGGTTACTTTGAGATTGCTGATCTGTATCTCCTGATTTTTGTTGAGATCCCTGTTCACACCCCTTAAATGTACATTGAGTTTTGCGCCCTTGATGCGACTCACAGGACCACCTGTCAGTTCAATAGTGATGTCTTGCGTAGCATCGCCTTTGATGGCCGTTTTGCCGCGAAGTTCACCTTGATTTCCGCGGAGAATGAACTCAATGCTCTCAGCATCCATTGCTACATCTTTGGTTATGGTAACATAAACTGTTGCCTTATCCACAGTCAGTTCATCCAGATCTTTATCGGACCAGTCATCCCACTCCTTTGTGTATATTATCTTTGCCTTGTCCGTTAGTGAGAGTCGGGTATAGAATTCCCACTTTCCTTCAACACCGGCAATGTCTGTACCCAGTTCAATCGCTTTGGTAAGTCTGGTCAGCGGTACCTCCGGCTTGATTACCCGAATGTTGAGCTGCTCGGGAAATGTCTGCCCATCACCGCTGCCTACTACTCCGCTCATTCCCTTGACCTCTTCATATTCATATCCTTCGGGGTGGTACAGACTTTCGTTATGAGGAGCCATCACCAGTTTCGTCCATTCTGAATTGCTGATGATAAGAGGTGCTGTTATGGTGTTGTTCCCTTTTATCTCGAGAGCACTGCTGACACCGATGCCGTAAGCGCTGAGATGGTTGTTCATACTGAAATATATCTGCGGATTTGTGAGGTCGATGTTTGTTCCGCTCTCCTTGAGTATTCTAGGAATGTTATTGATTTTTACCGGGTCAACCTTGATGTCATCCATGCTGTAAGTTATTTCTCCCTGAAATGAACTGACAACCACGTTTCTGCTGAAGTTGACGTTGCATCCAAAATTTATGACATTATGTTCAAGTGCTTCAATATCTGCATATTTCACATTGCTCTTAAGGTCAGATACTGTCAGCGTCGCTCTGCCAGAGGCCATGCACTGCTTCTTGTATGTAAAAGTATGCTTGACGGGGTCGAATATTTTCATGCCCTCTTCCTCGAACACATCATAATCTATACCTGAGACATTGATGTCCATGCTGCAGATGTAGTCCTGATTGAGACTTAGTTTTCCACCGACAGGTGCAAGAGTGCCTTTATCGGGACTGTATGTGATACCGGGTAACGTTTCTGCGTAAAGCCCTTTTGGAACAGTCAGTTTAAGGTCGTTGATGGCGAATGGCTTCAGCGTATTCTGAACACCGTCAACCTTGACATTTATGGAAACATTGGTGTCCTCTGTGCCGAGATACTTGATACTCTTGACATTCGGGTCAATACCGGAGGCGGAAAGTTCGAGTATTCCTGATGAAAAATCACTGTTGAAGCTTAAGTCCAGTATTTTTGTGTCAGCATCAATTCCAATCAGTTTCATGAGTTGGGGGTTACTCAAGATTTCACCGATAGTAATGTCAGCAGCATACAACTTGATTTTCTCCTTAATTTCGGGATCAAGGCTGAATGATACTGATATCTTACCTCCGAAATTAACTTTCGGCTTGGTCAGCGTGATTTTGGATACATTAATTGGTTTTGAATTGAAAGTGCCTTCCTTCCTGAAATAATAGTTCCCTTCTTCGTCTTTCTTGATATCGCTGTCATCGGATATGTCGAGAACCAGGTCGAGCTTTACCGGATTCATGTTGACCGGTACCGTAAGACCGCTTACATAGAAACGCGAATTGGTGTCAATGTCGGACAAATCATAATTGTTGTCTATACACGAGGCACTGAAAAGTAACGCTGTAATTGACAGTATGTCAATAAGTCTTTTTGTCATTTGTGAAAACTGTTTTCTTATGTTGTCACTTTTTTCTTGTTGTAATTAAAATCACGCCATTGGCACCGCGTATTCCGTACATTGATGCGGAGGCATCCTTGAGCACTTCAACTGATGATACATAATACGGGTCAATTGCTGAAATATCGTCCATTTCTATACCATCTACCAGAATGAGCGGAGCCGTGTTGGTGTTTGACCCCACGCCGCGTATTACGATGTCTGTACCGCTGACATATAACCCCGGAACACGTCCCTGCAGGTATGTGTACATATTTGTATAGGATGTGCTGGCTTTATCCTTATCAGGTTTGACTACGCTGACGGCAAAACTGTTGACGTCGCCGCCTATGGTGTCGTAGCCCATAGTAACCGCGTCGCGCTCGTACCTTTCAATGTTTCGGGAAGAGCCGCAGGAGTATATCAGCAGTATGATGGCGGCTGCAAATATTGTTTTCTTCATAATTCCAGGGCCGGATAGTATCAACGTTCCACACTCTTGAGACAGGGCTCTCCGTTCAGAGGTTTGAAGATGAGAACCTGACAGGTCGATTCCTGTCCGTCAGGGCCGTTGCTGCTGCAGGTAAACAGGTAGTTCAGACCAGCCACGACCTGAGTGCTCACGCTGATGGGCTTCAGATTGAGGTATGCGTAATCGGCTGTAGCCTTGTTGAAGACCTCCAAATCCTCGTCGGTAAGTTCGCGGGATTCTGAAAATGCGCCGACCATATTCTGCGAAGGGTTGTTCATTCCCTCGATGAATGCACGGACTTCGTCTGCTGCATTGCCAATCTGACGTGCGGCAATTCCGAACGAAGCCAGGACATTGGCGTCGGGACAGATTTCCTTGAAGTTCCTTTCGCTGGCCAGACGTCCGCCGCTGCCGTAGGTGCAGAACAGCACGACATTCTTGCCTGCCAGATCGTTTTCGCGGACGAAAGTAACGATTGGAGGAGCAAAAGTTCCGTACCATATCGGGTAGCCGATGTATATGGTATCGTACTGGGTGAGATCGCATTTACCGTTGACCAGAGCGCGTCCTGTAGAGTTCTGGCACTCGTCGCGTGACTCTTCGATGGTTGCCATATAGTCATCGGGGTAGGGCACTTCGCACTGCAGGGCGATGCTGTCGGCCTTGAGATTTGCAAGGAACTGGTGAGCCACCTGCCCGGTATTGCCTGTCTGCGAATAATAGATTACTACAGATTTGTTGACTGGAGCATTGTCGCTGCTGCATGCGGCCATAACAGCCATAATTGCTGCAGATGCCAAAAGAATTCTTATCTTCATATTTCTATTGTTTTGAAAATCAGTCTGTTAAAGGAAATAGGGTATATACTTTTCTATGCCTGCTTCGCGGCTTTAGGTGCAAATATATACTAAATATCTGTCTGTTAATACTGTCAGTTCATATCTCAGAACAGAAAATTGGTAATCAGGACAATAGCACAGCAGAGCAGGGCTTCGGGCAGCAGTCCGAGACCGAACCATGCTCCGATAATGCCGATGGCAAAGGCCAGACCTCCGGCAAGCGTCGAACCGGTGGCATCCAGAATGGCGGGAAATGTCATCACGGCCAGAGTCACATAAGGAACATAATAGAGAAAACTCTGGATGAATGTGTTCCTGATATGTTTCCTTATCAGTGTTACCGGCAGGATGCGGACCAGATTTGTCACCAGAATCATGACCGCCACATATATCATTACACCGTACTTTTCCATTGTTCGCTATTCTGTAGTTGGTGCTTCGGACTTGCACTGCCCGTCTGAAACCGGTCTGATTATTGCTGCGGCAGCCGAAATTACAATGGTGACGATGATGGTCCTCATGCCGGAATTGACCGACGACGATATTGCCGGGATGCTGGCACACACCCAACTGAACAGGAACCCTGCTGCGATTGCACATAGAATGGCGGGATTCTTTCGGGCGGGAGGAACGATGATGGCTATGAACATTCCGTAGAGCGCTACGCTGAGCGCGGCGACGATATTGGCTGGCAGAACCCCTCCGGCAATGATACCCGAAGCTGTTCCTCCTGCCCAGAAAACTGTGGTCAGGGCTGCGGCTCCGAAAGTGTACGAAGTGGCGAGGTAACCGTCGTATGCTATGGAGATGCCGAAAATCTCGTCCGTTATGCAGCATGCGGTAAGGATGCGTTTCCAAAGAGCTGTGCCTGGAGCGAACTTCTGGGTAAGTGATGCTCCCATCAGCAGGTACCGCAGGTTTGTGATGACGCACATCAGGGCAAGTTCGGCGAGCGTAGAGCTGGCAATGATGGATGAGTATCCGCCGTATTCTCCAGCCGAAGCGCGGGTGAAGAAACTTGAAATGAAACCTTCGGCAGCGTTCAGCCCAGCCTGTTTGGCTATGATTCCCAACGAGAAAGCAACGGCAAAATAACCTAATGCGATGGGAATTCCATCGCGCATGCCAGCAAAGAACGGATGCCTGAAATCGGAGAAGTATCTGAAACGCATGTCGTAATCTTCACGATTTTCAGTTGCAAAATTAGCGAAATTTGCCTACCTTCGCCACATTATTCAACGACAAAACTTCAAACTATGCAAACAATACCGGCATGGATGCTGATCCCATTCGTGATTATGTTGCTGGCGATTGCTGTCGCTCCGATTGTATGTGAGAAATTCTGGGAGAGTAACAGGAACAAGCTTCTCTGCTCCATAGTTCTGTCAATTCCGGTCATCGTCTATATGACTGTCAACGGCATGGGGCACGCTTTGAGCCATCAGGTGTTCGGAGATTATATCCCGTTTATCATTCTGCTGCTTTCGCTCTTTGTAGTGACCGGCGGCATACGGATTTCGGTCAATGCTGCGGCGACTACCAATCTGAACTCAATGCTCCTGGCGTTAGGATTCATACTTGCCTCGTTCATGGGTACGACAGGCGCGGCTATGCTGCTTATCCGTCCCCTGCTCGAGGTCAACAAGAAGCGTGAGTACAAGTCTCATACGATACTTTTCTTCATCGCTATGGTTGCCAATGCCGGCGGTATCCTGACGCCGCTCGGCGATCCTCCACTATTCCTTCTGTATCTGCGCGGTGCGCCTTTCACCTGGTTTGCCGGTCTGACGCTGGAATGGCTGACTGTAGGTGTCATTCTGCTTCTGGTATATCATTTCTATGATCTTTATCTCGTCAGAAAGGAGAGTGCCGAGGCTATGCAGGCTCCCGCTACTGCCAATGCGAAAAAGATTACAGTCGAAGGCCATAACAATCTTTTTGGCGTGCTTATGATTCTGCTCGCCGTCATATTCCTGAACGAGCAGTACATACCTGCTATGGCACGTGAGGATGCCGGTATCTTTGTCAAGTATCTGCGTGAGATAGCTCTGGCTATTGTGATTGTGCTTTCGATTGTTCTGACTCCCAAAAAGCTCCGCGAGGCCAACAACTATTCGTGGGATCCGATTGTCGAGGTCGCAGTGATTTTTATAGGAATCTTCGTTACTATGACTCCTGCGCTGCTTTTCCTCAACGCACATGCAAACGATATGGGACTGACAGAACCTTGGCAGTTCTACTACAGCACAGGCCTGCTGTCATCGTTCCTTGACAATTCGCCGACAGCTGTCGCCTTCCATTCGGTGGCTACCGGCCTGTATCCTGAAGCTCAGGCAGGTTTTGTGGCAGGTATTCCTGCTGTCCTGCTGAGGGCTATCTCTCTGGGTGCCGTATTCTTCGGCGCAATGACATATATCGGCAACGGACCGAATTTTATGGTAAAGGCAATTGCCGAGCAGAACGGTATCAAGATGCCGACCTTCTTCGGTTACATCTTCAAGTTCTCGCTGATAGTCCTGCTCCCGATTTATGTGATAGTACAGCTGATATTCCTCTAATTATTCAGAAAACCAAATATTACCCATATCCTTCTTTCCGGCCCTTTGCAGCCGGAAAGAACTTTATAAGAACATATAAAAGATTGTCAATCCGCATGAAAACTCTCATTCCACTATTGGTCGGCGCAGCCTTGCTGCTCCCGACAGATATGCTGTCTCAGGAAAAAGTCTCCATCGATATCGATGCGAAGTCACCTTCGGGCATAATTGACGAAATGCTATACGGACAGCTGTTCGAGCATATCTACTTTTCGGCCAACAACGGCGTGTGGCAGGAACTTGTTTATGAACGCTCGTTCGAACCGGAGCAATATCCCGGCATACATCCGCGTGACGGATATTTTGACGGCTGGTATATGGACGATGATATGGTGCTTCATTCACCTACAAGATACGAACAGCCGCTCAGAATTGACAGCTTTGAAACCTGCGATTTCAATGTCACGATGGAGGTGAACTGGCGCTCGTACAAGCTGGCGCGCCGTTCATGGAGCGGGGGACTGCTCGACATCCGTTTTGCATTCCGCAACAAGTCGGACGGGTCACCGTACTTTGTGCGCATCCACGACCCGTATTACGAGGGACGTACCTTCACCCCGGCACAGACACAGTCGCAGATTGATGCAGCCAACGAGGCGAATGCCCGCGCTGCGCTCCAACAGCAGTCTTCGACAGCTGATTTCTCGATTGCCGACATGCGCCAGCGTGAGAGCAACGGGTTCGGCGGCCGCCGTATGGTCAGCGCTATGACTGCTCTGGCTTCGGCTCCGGCAGACAAGAGCCAGGTCAACGAGGAGCAGCAATGGCACAAACTCCGTATCGAGAGCCGCGGCAGCAGGGCTACGGTATTCTGGGACGAAAAGGAGGTGGTCAGCTATGACAGTCTGGAGCAGAGCGGCAAGAACGTCCTGACATTCTGGGTGAATTATACAGAGGCTTTATATCGTAACATAAAGGTTACATCGGCAGACGGTTCCAAGGTGCTGTTCGATGCGATACCTGCTGATGTGCAGATACCGGACATCGCCCAGCAGTGGAATGCGTTCGGCAGCGGAAAATACAGCCTGGTCAAGGACGATGCGGTCAATATGCGCTATTCGCAGAAGATTACGGCTGGCAAACAGATGGCCGGAGTATTTCAGGGACCGCAGAATGTGATTGCAGGCGAACACTATGTGGGCTCTATCTATGCCAAGGGCAAGGGCGAACTGGCTGTCGGACTGAGGAACGGTGACGGTGAATTCGTGGCCCGCCAGTCTTTGGGCAAGGTGGACGGAAGCTGGCGCAAGTACAGTTTCGACCTGGCTCCGGCAGTTGACTGCAGCGGCGATTTTGTTATCGCCGTCACAAACGGCAGCATTCAGATTGATCAGGTGACGATGACAACACAGACAGGCATTGGGCTGGGCGGGTTCCGTCCCGATGTGCTCAAGGCTGTGAAGGAACTGCATCCGACTTGCCTGCGCTGGCCGGGTGGCGGATATGTGGCGCAGTACAACTGGAAGTGGGGCATAGGCCCGCAGGAGGAACGCGAACGCTGGCCGCACTGGATGTGGATGGATTATGACCAGAACTGCTTCGGTACGGACGAGTTCATCCGTTTCTGCCGCGAGGTCAATACGGAACCTGTCATTGTGGTGAGCGTCAAGTTCGAGCGCCCCGACGAGGAGTTCCCGCAGATTCTGCAGGATGCTCTTGACTGGCTGCGTTACTGCAATGCTCCGGCTACAGATGAATGGGGTGCCAAACGTGCCGCCAACGGACATCCGGAACCTTATAATGTCAAGTACTGGGAGATTGACAACGAGATGTGGGAGATGGGTATTGAACGTTATGAAAAGGCTTTGCGCATCTTCTCTACTGAAATGCGCAGGATTGACCCGTCGATAAAGATCATCGCCTGCGGTGGATTCCCCGAGGACGAGCAGTTCATCAATCGTTCGGGCAATTACTTCGATTACTTGAGCCTGCACCACTATGAGCAGCAGGGCGGCTATGCCACTGGTCCCATCCGTCTGGGCCAGCAGTATGACCGTTACGCGCAGATGATTGCCGACGGCCCCAATCCGAACATCAGGCTGTTCATATCGGAATGGAATCTGAATTCGATAGACTGGCGTACCGGCCTGTTCGCCGGCGGTTTCCTGAATATGTGCGAGTCGAAGGATATCGTGGGAATGGGTGCTGCCGCTCTGTTCCTGCGCCGTACCGATTCTCCGGACTGGAACAATGCCTTCATCAACTTTGACTACAAGGACCTGTTCAAGGCTCCCAACTGTCAGGTTACGGAACTCTGGTACGACCATTTCTCGAAATATCGTCTGGCATATACGGGCGAGACCGGAAACATCAGTGTCAGTACGACTATGTCCGAGAACGGGGCTGATGTGATTGTCAAGCTCGTGAATCCGACAGATCAGCCTTCCGTTATCGGAATAAGCGGCAACTGGGAGACTGTTACCGGGGCTGAGTACGATTACTATGCACCGGGAGAACTGACGGTTGCCAACAGTATGGAGAACAAGAATGCGGTCGAACTGAAACACATCAGTCCGTCTGTGGCCGATGGTAAGGTTTCTATGAACATTGAACCGTATTCTGCCGGCGTGCTTACAATTCACAGATACTGATTATGAAGATAGTTGTTCTGGACGGCTTCACGTCTATGCCGGGAGACATAAGCTGGGATCCCGAATGGTTCCGACTGGGTGAGCTTGTTGTCTATGACCGTAGCGAACCGGAGGAAGTTGTACCCCGCTGTCTTGATGCCGAAATAGTAATCATCAATAAGGTGGTGATTTCGCGTACGGTGATGGAGCAGCTGCCAAAACTGCGCTACATCGGAATCCTGGCTACCGGCTACAACGTGGTGGACATTGAGGCTGCAGATGAGTTGGGAATCGTGGTGACCAACATCCCTGCATACAGCACGATGTCGGTTGCTCAGATGGTGTTCTCGCATCTGCTGAACATCTGCTATCACGTTGATACACACGCCCGCTCTGTACGTAACGGCGAGTGGAACAAGGCGGCGGATTTTTCGTATCGCCTGACCCCGATGTCCGAGCTGGACGGAAAGACGATGGGTATTGTGGGACTGGGCAACATCGGAATGCGTGTTGCCACTATCGCCAGGACTTTCGGAATGAAGGTAATCGCGCTTACATCGAAATGTCAGTCGGAACTTCCGGAATGGATAAGGAAAGTTGATGAGCCGGATGACATTTTCAAAGAGAGCGATGTGCTGACTTTGCACTGCCCGCTAACCGCATCAAACGCTGATTTCGTCTGCGAGAGGACTCTTGCGCTGATGAAGCCGACAGCCGTGCTGATAAATACCGGCCGTGGCGGTCTGGTCGATGAACAGGCTCTTGCATCGGCGTTGAAGGAAGGCAGGCTGACAGCTGCGGCTCTGGATGTACTGCGTGAGGAACCGCCCAGAAACGGTTCGCCGCTGATAGGTCTGGACAACTGCTATATCACACCTCATATTGCCTGGGCTACCTTCGAGAGCAGGCAGAGACTGGCTGCAATAGCGTTGGATAATGTGAGGGCCTTTGTTGAAGGACATCGTCAGAATCACGTTGGAAAGGCGTGAATTGTCAAGTTTTCAACAATTTACAAAATTGTGGGCTTTATAAGTTTGAGCATAAGAATAATAGCGGTATCTTCAAGCGTTGTTATTACAATAAGCGAATCACCTTAAACTTATTTATTGAAATTATGGCTTACAAAATTGACCAGATTGAGGGCATTGGCCCGGCTTATGCAGAGAAACTGACTGCAGCAGGCATCAAGACTACAGAGGAACTGCTCGCAAAGTGCGCTTCCAAGAAGGGTCGCGACGCTGTTGCCGAAGCTACAGGCATCAGCTACAAGCTTATTCTTAAGTGGACAAATCATGCAGATCTGTTCCGCATTGACGGCATCGCCGGCCAGTTCGCCGAGTTGCTCGAGGCTGCAGGTGTTGACACCGTCAAGGAGTTCCGTCACCGCGTACCGGCCAACCTTTACAAGAAACTTGTCGAGGTAAATGCTGAGAAGAAGCTCTGTAAGGCCGTTCCGGCTGTATCACAGCTTGAGAAGATGATTGCACAGGCCAAGGAGATGGAGACAACCATCACTTACTGATTTGCAATAGCATAATTCGTAGAGTCCGGGGTCGTTCTGACTCCGGACTTTTTGTTCTGGAAATTCATAAGTTATCCATAAAATCAGTACCTTTGCGCCCCGAAACGGGAACGATATTGGATGCATATTTCAACTTGCTGAAAAACAATTATTTAGCTATATGAGCCAAAACATTTCAAATTTGAGGAATATCGGTATTGCCGCCCATATTGATGCAGGCAAGACGACAGTGTCAGAAAGAATTCTGTTTTTTACCGGTGTGAACCGTAAGGTGGGGGAGGCTCACGACGGTTCAGCTACAATGGATTTTATGAAACAGGAACAGGAGCGTGGCATCACCATTGCATCGGCTGCAATAACCACTCACTGGAACGACTGTCAGATAAACCTTATTGACACTCCGGGGCATGTTGACTTTACGGTCGAGGTGGAACGTTCTCTGCGCGTCATAGACGGAATGGTGGCTGTGTTCTGTGCCGTCGGCGGTGTCGAACCGCAGAGCGAGACAGTTTGGAATCAGGCTGATAAATACCGCGTGCCACGTATTGCCTTTGTGAACAAGATGGACCGGATGGGTGCCGATTTTCTGGAGGTGGTATCGCAGATGAACCGTTATCTTGGCGCGAATGCAGTGCCAATTCAGATGCCGATTGGCGCTGAGGGTACATTCGAGGGAATGGTTGACCTGGTGAGAATGCAGGCCATTACATTTGTGGACAAGGAGCGTATTGTGGGTCCTATCCCTGAGAATCTGAGAGAGCAGGCTGAGGCAATGCGCAAGAACCTTATAGAGAAGGTGGCAGATTGCGATGACGATGTGGCGATGCTGTATCTGGACGATGCCGAGGTACCTGTTGAGCTTCTGATGCAGGCCATCCGTAAGGCTACCATCAAGCTTATGATGGTTCCGGTTTTGTGTGGCGCCGCTTATAAGAATAAGGGTATTCAGCTGTTGCTCGATGCCGTTGTGGATTATCTGCCTTCTCCAAACGACCTTGGAGCAGTGGTGGCTCATCAGCCGGACGATGAGGAGAAGACCTGCACCCGCAATCCGTCGGAGAACGAGCCGCTCTCAGCATTGGCATTCAAATTGATTAACGATCCGTTCGTAGGCCAGCAGACATTCATCCGCGTGTTCAGTGGAAAGCTGGTGAACGGAATGACGGTATATAATACAAACAAAGGCAAGGAGGAGCGCATTGGCCGCATATTCCGTATTAAGGCCAAGGAACGCGAGGAGATTGCCGAGGCGGGCCCGGGTGAGATTGTTGCATTGGTGGGAATGAAAGTGACCCGCACCGGCGATACCCTCTGCGATGGAAAGGATCCGATTCTTCTGGAGAATATCAACATTCCGCCTGCCGTTATCGAGGTGAAGGTGAATCTGGATGATACCAAGAACCGCAGCAAGCTCAGCGAGGCACTGGCAAAGCTGTGCAACGAGGATCCGTCATTCCGGGCTCACTTTGATGAGGAGACTGAAGAGACTATCATAGCCGGCATGGGTGAACTTCATCTGGAGATTATTGTGGATCGTCTGAAGGAGGAATTCAAAATCCCTGTCACTACCGGTGCTCCGTCTGTGTCGTTCCGCGAGACCATCACAGCTCCGTTCGAGTGCGCATACAAGTATGTGAAGCAGACCGGCGGTCACGGCCAGTACGCCCATACGGTAATCCGTTTCGAGCCGAATCCGGGTGGAGGCTTCGAGTTCATAGATGTCACCAAGGGAGGAGTTATTCCCAAGGAGTACATCCCGTCAGTCCAGAAGGGCCTGCTGGCTGCGATGCTGAAGGGACCGCTTGCTGGATACCCTGTCGTGGATGTCCGCTGCGTCCTTGTCGATGGAAGCTTCCATCCTGTCGATTCCAGTGATATGGCATTCCAGACCTGCGCCCAGCTTTGCCTGAAGCAGGCATTCCCGAAGGCCGGACCTCTGCTCATGGAACCGTCCATGAAGGTTGAAATCAACACTCCTGATGACTTCATCGGCACAGTTACCGGCGATGTGAACAAGCGTCGCGGCCGCATCGAGGCGATGCGCCGTTTCCGCAAGGGTTCGCAGAAACTGGACTGCTTCATACCTCTGATGGAGATGTTCGGATATGCTACAGCACTGCGCAACATCACATCCGGTCGTGCCAATTACTCAATGGAGTTTGACAAATATACACCAACACCGCGCTCGATTCAGGACGAGGTGGTCAGCGAAAGGAATGCTGCCAGAGGTTGATAATATTTCTGTCTGACAATGAAGAATCCGGAGGTCAAGAGCTTATTTCTAGGTCTGTTGCTGAGTGTTGCAGCAACTGCCTCCGGTATGAGCGGAGCAGCCGGGATAATGCAGAGGGATACTCTGACTGTTGAAATCGCCTACAGGCAGGGTATCGCTTCGCTTGAGCTTTCAGAATCAGACAATGAAGTGGCTATCAATCGTATTGTTGAGGCTATCAGGTCCATGCCTGTGAAAGCTATAGATGAAATCATCATTGTTGGCGGCACGTCCCCTGAAGGCAAAGTGCTTGGTAATTCCCAACTGTCAGAACTCCGGACAAACAGAATACGGAAATACCTGTCTGACACATGCTCCCTGCCTGATACTCTCATAAAGACACGCAGTGAAGGTGCAAGATGGGAGGAACTGCGCGATTCCGTAGTTACCCGCCGCCTTAGCTATGCTGGGGAAATCAAAAGGATTGTAGATGAAATGGCCGAAGTGGTTTATGCTGCAGACGGTGTCACATGGGCTGACAGCCGTAAACGTCAGCTGATGGACCTGCGTGGAGGAACTGTGTACAATGAATTGCTCAATGACCTGTTCCCGATATT
>JAZUJU010000056.1:0-7283 GCA_045642985.1 Bacteroidaceae bacterium
GGCAGATCGCCGGTCATGACCGACCACAGCCTTCTGCCATCAGGTGTGTAGCAATGCAGAGTACCTGGAGTCATAAAGTCGCCTGCGTCAGTCAGATAGATGGTACCGTCAAGCGGACTCACGGCAATGCCATACGGATATACGATGTCAGATTCCGTTCCGTCTGTAATGAAATGGTCAGTTTCCAGACGTCCCTTGGCAATATTGTAGATGGAATACCTGATGTCTGTCGTATATGTTTCGTTATTCCACTCGGTACTGAACACATAGAGATTATTTCCGGCAATAGTCATATCCGCGCATTGCAGACCGGGAATTTTATATACAACCTCATCGAGAGCAGCGTCTATCACGTAGATGCCGGATGAAACAGCCCCGTAGTCGCCGCGACTGCTCACATAAATCTCTCCGCGCTGACGATCCACCTCCATGCGATGCAGATTCACATCGACATCGATGCTCCTGACAACACTGAATGTGGTCAGGTCTATAACACTCACCGTCCTGTCGTAATCGGGCGCACAATAACCGCCGGAATTGGCCACATACAGTTTGCTGCCATACACGACCATTTCCTCCGGCTGGTATCCGACCTGACAGGTGTCAACGACCTGAAGCGTCAATGTGTCAATTTTTGCAACAAAACCTCTGCGATGGCCATCCTCTCCGTATGCCGCCCCGGCGTAACTGGACACGTATGCGTATCCCTCACAGAAGGTTATGTTGCGGCAATTCGCCACACCGACCTGTGCAATATGCCTGACAGAATATGGATCGGCCACCTCCACCAGATTGCTGCGGTTGATTACAGCGTACAGTTTTCCGCCATACACGGCAATGTCATTGCCGCCGTCTCCCAGTTCCAGAACTACATCCGGATTCTGTCGTGCAAACACATTCCGTGTATATACCTGAGTTTCAATATCAAAGAAGTCAATACTCGCTTTGTTCGAACCCATATTGCCCTCGTTCAGCAGGAAAAATCCGTTTGAAGCCCTGACATGAGATGGCTCCAGATAGACCTCTTCCTGCCTGCACGAAACCAAAAACGGCAGAACACACGCGAATACGGCAAATATGCATTGTTTCATTTTCATAGTATAATCCATGTTACAGAGTCAGTTCCAGACGCAGTTTCCAATTGGTACCGGGCATCGGATAGCACCGCACTACATCGTACTGCTGGTTAAAAATGTTGTTCACTTCCAATGTCGCACGCAGTTCACACCGGCGCAGGGGAATGGCCCGCGAAACACTCATGTCATGCGTGTACCAGGGCTGCTGATGGTTCTCAGCTATGTTGGCCACCGACTCGTAGCGTTCGCCGGTATAGATGAAACTGTAATTCCAGCTCCACAGCCTCCAGTTTCCGGAATACGCTACCGAGCCGCTGTTCCATGGTGTATATGGAATCTGCCCGCCATACCAGCTGCTCTTTTCGTCAGTCTTGTCGCCGGCATCCTGATACGAGTACGACAGACGCAGGCCATGCGATGTTCTCCCTACCCGCCAACCGCTCTGTAGTGCGGCATCGACGCCCCAGACATCCACTCGCCCGATATTCATCATTGTCCATCGGAACTGGCTGCTGGACGGTATTGCCACAATCTTGTCATCGACCCGGTTGTAGTACCCGTCAATCTGAATCTCAAGCCGTTCAAGCAGGCCTTTGTCCCGTGCCACTGTCCAGGTTGATCCGATGTCGAACTGAGATGTGTATTCCGGGCTGAGATTCGACGTACCCACCGTAGTGTAGTAAAGTTCGTTCAGTGTGGGTGCTCTGAAGATGCGCTTGTAGAAGGCCCTGAGATTCCAGTCGGCACTTGCCAACGGCTGCCACGAAAGCACAGCAGACGGTGTCAGGACATTCTTGGTACCGACAGCTTCGACGGTTCCGGCGCTTTCGTTCATATATGTAAACAATGCTGTCGCCTGCCCCTTGAGACGATGCCACTCGAAAGCTGTCGATGCGGCTACAAGCAGCGAATAGCGTTCCGGTTTCACAAAATTCTCAATGTTGCGGTCCAGCACATCGGCCTGAAAGTCGGTCGACACCGATGCGCTCCACGAAGGGCTGATTGCGAAAAGGTTCACTGCCGACACATAGGCATTGTGCTGACGGTACTCGTTGTCCACGAACATCGTGCCCGAATTCAGTTCCGGATCGGATCTGAAATGCAGATAGTCATACTCGTACTTGACCTGCGCCATCAGACTGTACCAGTCGGTGACACAGCGCTGCCAGTTGCCCTGGGCAAACAGATCAGTATCCCACTGACGGTCCTTGGACATGAACATTCCGGGCATTCCGCGGATGACGGCGCCCGGATAGCCACGTACCGAAGTGTACAGATAGGCCTTCGCCATCCAGACATCCTTCGATGTATTCCCGAACAGTCCGGCCTCGGCCCTGAATGCACTCACATCACCGTTCTGACGCACCATAGTTGTGTCGTAGCCGTCTTTCTTGCGGAGTCTGAAATCGTATTCGCCACTGGTGTTCACATATTCGGCGCTGACGCTCCCGCTGAGCCTCTCGCCGAAACGGTGTTCCCACAGCAATGACGGATTCCAGGTCGAAAACGAACCGACCTTCATTCCGACCTTCATATTGTCAGACTTGAAGACATCGTTTCCTGTATTGTCGGTATGAGACTCAAATCTTGGGCGGCGGCTCTGCATATAGATGGTGCTGGCGCTTGAAAATGCCTTGGCAGACTGGAATATGGAACTCTTCTGACCGTTGTACATCGTAATGCTCTCCATATTGTCCAGCGAGTAACGGCCCAGATCGACAGTACCGTTCTGGGCGTTGCCCAACTGTATGCCGTCATAGAACACTCCAACGTGTTCGCTACCCATACTGCGCACGTTCACCGTCTTCAGTCCGCCGATGCCCCCGTAATCCTTAATCTGCACACCGCTGAAATATCGCAGGGCATCAGCCACCGAATAGACCGACAGCCGCTTCAGTTCCATACCTCCCAGTTCCTGCGCAGGAACAGTCTTGCGGTCAATGCGCGATACAGCCACAACAACCTCGTCCAGAGCCTCTTCGAGAGAATCCGCAACCTCGGAACGAGCCTGTGCATACTGACACAGCATCAATGAGGAAAGAAGCAATATGTAGGATAAAGTTCTTTTCATACTCACTCCCGTACACCTGCAGGGCAAAGTAACAACGGCACGCGGTTGGTCTTCTGACTTGTCCCGTCCCGTCGCGCCTTCCCAACCAATAAGGTCAGTGGCAAGGATTGCGCAGGACTTCAGTTTCTTCGTATTCCGATAGAAAGGGACTCACAGCAGCAGGTACTGTCCGGGATTCTAACCCGATTCCGGTTTGATCGTCGCCGGTACGAGACCGGTTCCGAAGCCGAATGCCGTCGCAAAGATACACAAAATCCAAACTCAGACAAACAATTATCTGCCGTAATCAATGTTTCCGCCGAGGTGTTTTCTGCCATTCGTTATCACGATACCGTCAGAATTCGGCAAAGCACGAATGCCCTGAAGATTATAAGTAGCGGAGTTATGAAAGTCTGTGACAGGAGCGACGCCCGTCGGTGTCCAGTCACCCAGGGCCAGGAAATGTGCAGGATTGAGGTATAGGGTGTAACTGCCCACAAAAGTACCATCTGGCGTCCACTGGTACAGTGTGCCGGGAGAAACATAATCGCTGTTGGTCGCATAGATGTATCCGGTATAAGGATTGACATATATGCCGTATGGCGATGACAGCAAAGAACTGATATCCTGCGATACTGTTCCGGGCAGGCTTCCGCTCAAGCCCTCTCTGCCATCCGAACGGAACAGAACTTCCGGGTCAATCAGAGTGGTGCTGACTACGCTTTCGTATGTGATATAGTCGAACGCCGAGCCTAAGGCAAAAAACGTGCCGTCAGGAGTGGCGCAGTTGTAGGTAGCGGTTACATCGTCAAGCACAATGAAACTTTTGTCATTGCCGGCTATCGCTTTGCTGCAGTCAAGAATCAGCGAACAAGCCGGATACAGGTAATAGTCTCCGCAGGAGTTTATGCACAGATATTTGCCGGTCTGCGACATTTTGCCATACAGATTTATGACTCCAGTATCAATATCACGGATCTTCGTCATAGTTACGGCATCAATTACAGACACAGTACTCTCATAATCGTGATCTTCCTGATACGAATAGCCTCCAGTGTTGGCGACGAACAGACAGCCTCCATACCAGGCTATGCCTTCCGGTTCATAACCCACTTCGCAGCACTTGACCACCTTGAATGTCTTCAGGTCTATCTTGGCCACAAAGCCCTTGGTACACTGCCACAGGCCATCTGCTGTACTGCATTCATGGGCGTACGATGTCACATAGAGATATTCGCCGTCCGTTGCCATCTTACGGTTATTGGGAACATCTTCGGTAGTAGCCACTGCCGTTCCGTCGGTGTTCATGTACTGGATAATGTTAGACCCGTTTACGGCAATCGCAATCAGGTCGGCTCCTACCTGGATAATGTCATTCGGTGTATCGCCTATTCCATAGCCGTTAGCCTCTTCGAACCATTTGTTCGATACCACACGGCCATCTTCGAAATAGCTGACTCGGGCATTATCCGACTGCCAGAGTCCTTCGTTCAGAATAATGATGCGCTCTTTTGCATTCCCGCCCTGAGCTAAAGCAGTCACACAGCACGACATAGTTACCAGTGAGCAGGAGATTCCCCTCAGAATTTCAGTTAATCTTCTCATAATTTGTAAGTTACAGTTAATTTATAATTACGGCCAGGCATAGGATAGCGCTGAACCATTTCATATTGCTCATCAAACAGGTCGTTCAGTTCAAGCGACAAATCGAAGCGGCGGAGGCTGGCCGTCAGTTTCAAATCCACATTGTCATACGGGCTCAGCACATCATCCGGGTCTGCGTAAGACCAGACCCTTTCCGAAACATGCAGATAAGAGAGCGACAACGCAAGCCATTTCCATCCGCCTATTGCAGTCAGTCCACTCGAGAAGGCCGGAGAATAGCAGATCGGTTTGTCGTAGGAAAACTCGTCAGCAGGATTCGTACGGTTCCTGTCATCCTGCCCTGTGAACGATGTCAGCAGCGAAGCAGTCCATCTGCCATCAGTCCATCTGGCCGACAGCGTGGTGTTCATTCCGAGGCAGAATGTCCGGCCATAATTCAGCATAGTCCAAGTGTAGGTTCCTTTCATCGGCAGACATACAATCCGGTCTGTTACGCTGTTAATATAGAAATCAGCCTGTGCAGACAGAGTCAGTCCACGGATAGTGGCATTGTATTCGGCACCGATGTTCCACTGCCTGGTAAATTCCGGCTTCAGATTACGGTTTCCCGACTGAGTGTAATACAGGTCATTGAGTGTCGGAACGCGGAAGATGGACTTGTACCAGCCCCTGCCTGTCAGTCCGCCGTGCGAATACGACAGAGAGAACGACGGTGTAATGCGGCTCAAGGGGTCTGCCGCCCCTACTTTTGTCCAAGTATGGTCTCTGTAGTGCTGGAAGAGGCCGGTAGCGGCGAAAGTCAGATCGCCGTACGAGATTGTAGCAGACAGCACAGCTTTCCGATCCACACGTCGTACAGGTTGGAAGGCCTTCAGGTCGGCATTCAGCCACGAACTGCGGAAATCGTATCCAGCCGTCACACCTAACCAGGAAAGCGGCGTGATGTTGTACGAGAGCGCGGCATACAGGTCGTTCTGCCAGTAATGGTCATCGACTCTGGCGGTGTTCTGGTTATTCGGATAATCAGTGCAGTAGCGCAGATATTCGTTGGCATACCTGACAGTCGTCCTAATGCGGTGAATACCTCCAAAACTGTGGTCGTACGATGCCTGCGCAAAGAAGTCCCTGTCCCACTCGCGTCCCACATTGTCGTACCGGTCAGACAGGCGTCTGACCACGCCGCCCGGGCATCCGCGTTCGGAATTGTAATAATATATGTGAGACGAGAAGCCGTCCGTGAATACAGCCCCCTCAATTCTGTAATACCTGATGTCGGAATTGGCGCGCACACCTATTGTATCCTCGTAGCGCGACTGATACCGGAACGGATAATCACCCCCAGAGTTCACATATTCGCCGTCAATGAAGCCGGACCATCCGTTGCGGCACAGCTGGGCATTGATTCTGCCGCCGTAAGTATGGAACGATGCAAGCCGTGCCTGCACCGACAGAGAATCAGCCTGAGGTCTTCGGGTCTGCATATAGACCGTCGCTCCCGATGCATACTCCGATGCAGACTGGCACTGTTCCAACCGATTCGCATTGTAGAGCGATACCGACTCCATGGTTGAAAGCGAGAACTTACCCAGATCGACAGTCCCATTCTGCGCGTTCGTTATTCTGACTCCATCCAGATACACGCCCACATGTTGCGAGCCTAACGACCTGACATTGACGGTCTTGAGTCCCCCCTGCCCGCCATAGTCCTTTATTTGCACTCCCGCAAAATACTTTAGAGCATCGGCTACCGAAGTTGACGATAGCTGCTGCAGTTCCCTTCCATCAAGCGTCTGCGATGTGACAAGCGTGCCGCTGTGTTTCGTTGCCGACACAGTCACATCGTCCAGACTCGAGTTCCAAGCTACCGCCAACGAATCGGGCATCACGTAACGTTCATCCGGTAATGCCATCAAAGAGTTGCAACAGACAGAAAGAAGCAGGGATACTGAAAGTTTGGAGCATCCTGACACCCGGCAAAAACCCTTGCGACAAAAGCGCAACAGTACTGCGAGCAGAAAATCTGTGAACAGCCAATGTTTCATCTCCGGACCCGTACACCTGCAGGTTACAGAACTAAAAACGCTGTTGGTTGGTCTTCTGACTCGTCCCGTTCCGCCGCGCCTTCCCAACCCATAAGGTCAGTGGCAAGGATTGCGGTGAACTTCTGTTTCTTCGTTTTCCGAGAGAAAGGGACTCACAGCAGCAGGTACTGTCCGGGATTTCCACCCGATTCCGATTTACTCATTGTCAGCGATAAGCCGACTCCGAAACCAAAAGCAACGCAAAGTTACATACATTTTTCAGAAAGCAGACAAGTCTGTCAGGAAAAACGAATGTCAGTTTTCAACAGTCCGGAATTACCATTTTTTCAAAAACAAGAATTAATCCCCCAAAACATTTGGATTATTGAAAAAATAACGCCACCTTTGCACCGCCTTAAGCGAAAGGCGAATCACACAATTGGAAAGATGGCAGAGTGATCGATTGCACCGGTCTTGAAAACCGGCGTACCGCAAGGTACCGGGGGTTTGAATCCCTCTCTTTCCGCAAAA
>JAZUJU010000057.1:0-9107 GCA_045642985.1 Bacteroidaceae bacterium
ATTTGGCTTGAAGACACCGGATTGCTTCGATGTCTTCAAGTCTCTGAATACGCTGTTCCAGTTCTGTAGTCACTTCCATAAGTTACCACGACAGTTCTGCCAGTTGTTCGGCAAGACCTTCGCCACGAAGATCTTTGGCGATGATGAGGCCGGTGCTGCAGTCAATCAGGAAGTTGGACGGTACGGAATTGATGTTGTACTGCTCTGCAACCTCGTTGGCCCAGTAGTTCAGGTCACTTACGTGTATCCAGTCCATTCCGTTGTCCCTGACGGCGTTTACCCAGGATTCGCGTTCCTGGTCAAGTGATACTCCGAGAATCTGGAAGCCCTTTGGCGCATACTGTGCGTATGTCTCCTTAAGATAAGGCAGCTCGCCCATACAGGGACCGCACCACGATGCCCAGAAGTCAATCAGGACATATTTGTTGGCAGGATTCGAGATGACATCTGCAGCCGAAACAGGATTGCCGTCCATATCATTCTGTGTAAAGTCGAGATACGGTTTGCCGACTGCAATCTTCAGGACTGAATTGGCAGCATTATAAACTGAATGCCACATAGACGACAGTTTGACATCATCCGGAAACATATCAAGTATCTCAAGCGCAGCTTGGGCTTCGGCATCATTGTTACCGCTACCGTATGCGCTGAAGAGATTGTTCAGGCAATAGACTCCGAACCAGTTGTCCAGATTAGCCTTCAGGCGACCTTCGAAATCGATTTCATCGGCACTGATGCCACCGTTTTCTGATTGCTGCATCAGTCGGTCTATATCCTGCATGAACTTGTAGTTTGCGTCATTTGCTTTGGTGCCCTTCATACTGTATCCCAGTTCACCGGTCTGTACCATTTGCAGTTTGCCGGGCTCAAGAATGAACCTGCAGTATTCACTGACGGAGTCTGATGCGGGAATTATGACAGCCATAAACATCGTATCGACCTGGCCGCTGAATGTGAAACTGCCGTTCCGCAATGCCGCAGTTGCTACCACTGCCTTGTCAGATTCTATATTCATGAGTCTGACTGAGTCGCATTCCAGTCCCTGGAACGTGCCGCTGATTGTGTAACTGTTGCCACTATTGTTTGTGCAGCCGCAGACAATTGCTGCTGCAAGGGCTGCTGTCATCAAATACTTCTTCATATTACTGTCTTTTATTCTTCAACAATAAATACCGGCATTTCAAACGGCTTGTGGCAGATGGTGCCGGTCAGTTTGTAGCCGAGGTTGATCTTTCCAGCTTCCCTGTCCTGCATAGACAGGTTCGTCATAGTTTCCCTGTACTGGTCGATGCTGACTTTCATCAAAGACAGGTCAACAGGCGGGAATACGAAAATCGGACAGGTTGAAACATAGTCTCCGCTACGGGTGAAGTCTTCGTCAAGCGGTGCACCGTCAACACGTATCGGAGCTATTCTGGTACCGTCAGGTGCGATAAGTGCCAGATCGCTGCCTATGTTACAGGGGAATGACCAGTTTGAACGGATGAGTATGTCCATCGTAAGAGCGATTTCTTCCGGTCCGGCTTCCATCCTGTCAATCGAAACATAAACGGGCTGGTAGGTGCCTTCCACCTCGAACTGTGTGGAACCCTGCGGGTAATATACCTTCACGTTGTCAAAGCGGTGGTCGCCGTCCGAAACATTGATGCCCTTCATTACATAGTTGAATGAGCCTGCACCGTCAACGATGTCAAATTCGACAGCATCGGCAGGAACAGCTTCGAAATGATATGCGCCATAGACAATTCCGTTCTCAGGCACCCAGCACAGGTTTCCGTTGGCGTATCCGTATTCGGCGGTCCACTCGAATCTGTTGAATTCGGGAAGTCCCTCGTCGCTGATCTGTCTGTATCGCTTGCCGTCGGCGATGATTTCCAGACCTGTGTCCGGTCTGTGCCACTGGAGTCTGTGGCAGCTGGAGCGATAAGTCATTACCAGTTCGTCCTTGCCGAATACAATCTTGTTGATGTCGCTGAAATTGTTGTAGAAGGATGACGGATTATCAACAACCTTGAGAGCTCCCTTCAGGAATGACTCCCGCAGATCGTAATTCAGCATATCAGCGACTTCCTTTAGTGTGTGGCCTGCAAATGCGGCGGTACTTTCAGGAAGCGTAGGCAGTATGGTGATATCGTACGAGCCTCTCTCCTTGGCTTCGCAGCTTCGGGCACCGTTGCCTTTCTCCGGTTCTGCCTCGGCTTCTCCCTTGATTTCGGCAAGCAGTTTCTGCAGCACGTCATAATTCGGCCCTGATGACATCAGTTCGCAGACTGAGAATGTGCGCACGCCACGGCAGAGTGCGATATCCATCATCTCGGCGGCATCGGCCCAACTCATCTTGCTGTCGGGATAGAAAGCTATGTACTGCAGGTCGAGTGATGTGATCCAGCCGCATACGTCCTCAAGCGTACAGCCGGGCACATCCAGTTCATTGTGGTCAAATACGTATGTACCGTCGTCCATTGCGTAGATGCGGCCGTACTTGTATCTGGAGAAGTAGGTCTCCTGGCTTTCCCTGTCGGTGGCTACCACAATGGCGCGTATGCCCTTGGCCTCAAGCT
The DNA here is from genome assembly GCA_045642985.1 of Bacteroidaceae bacterium. Lineage (GTDB taxonomy): Bacteria > Bacteroidota > Bacteroidia > Bacteroidales > Bacteroidaceae > Colenecus. The sequence continues at coordinate 2,562 of JAZUJU010000057.1, forward strand.
GGTCCAGTATGGGGCGTACTGCCGCAAGTCCGGTAGATCTCACATCCTTGATGCCGCTCTCAGACAGGATGAGTGTGGAACGGAAGATTGGATGTTCCTCGGAGTAGTTCACCAGATAATCGGCAAGTTCGTCCTGCCTGACTATTGCCTGATGGTCCCAGATGTTTACCTGGATGTTGCCGTCTGCAAGCAGATGCAGATTGGCACCGCCCCAGTTGTTCCAGCTGAACTTGCCGGCACCGTACCGTTCGTCGAGCAATTGGAGAGAGTCTCCGAACAGGTTGCGTTCGGGGGCTTTGTAGCGTCCGCTGCCGATGTTTGAAACCGAAGCCGGCGTCCCGGCTGCAGCAGATTTGTCTCCCTGCGAGGGAGCGCAGTCATAGACGGTCACGCCGAATGCCATAAGCGCTGCGACGGTTACAACCGGAGCGAACAGTGCCTTGAGTGCGTGTGTCAGTTTTGAGTCTTTTCTGTTCATCATAAATATTCTGTTTGACAGGTTGAATTTCTTGAAGTTGTTTGTCACGCTGTAGCCGTTGAGCGATGCAACCTCGCGCAACAGCATATACTGATACTGGCGGGCATCGGTTCCTGTGGCCAGTACGCTGCTGTCTGCCTGGAACTCGTGTACATTCTGAAGGTCACGGCGCAGCATATAGACTGCCGGGTTGAACCATTGCGCCGATGACAGTATATCGACTATGAGCAGGTCAACGGAATGGCGAAGCCTGCAGTGAGCCATCTCGTGACTGATTATTGTCTCTCTGGCATCTGAATTGTAATCGGCGGCGCTGATGACGATGTTCCGCATCCAGCTGAACGGAGTAACATTGCTGTCGGTCAGCACGATACGTATGCCCTGCCTGTCTTCTGCCGTGCGTCCTGAGCGCAGTATCCTCCTCACACCAAAGATGGAACGCAGCATACGGAGCAGGCAGAACAGACAGCCTGCTGCCCATATTGCCAGCAGGACCATTGAACGGTGGACATAGTATGACAGCGGATGCGATGGTGTCGGTTCTAATGCAGCGGATTCGTCGGCTGCAGGTGCAAGCACTGCCGGAGCTTCGGCTGCCAATTGGTGCAGAGTCTCCTGTCCGGCAGGAATCTGAGCCGTTGCCATATCGCTGTTGTCAGTTGGCAGATTATCGTTATTTGCTGCTAATGCAGTATAATCCGGCAGCAGGAATTCGGGCGGTGCGGTATGCCAGAGTCCCTGTATTTCGGCATACTTGTTGGCCGATGGGGAGTCGCGGTGAACGGTTATCACGCAGAACGGCAGGATGAATGATATCACCAGCATTCCAACAAGCAGCACTCTGTTCAGACGGTGGAAGGTTTCACGCGTCATCAGAACGAGGTACAGCAGGTAGAATACCGCCAAGGTTATTCCAACCTTCAGCAGGTATATCAGCAGACCGGAATGACCGGTTACCATCAGTGAATCTGTCAGTAGTTCCATATTGTAGATTAATTACCTCTTTATTATAATTTGATTGCTTGGTTCCTTCTCGGATACCTTTGCTTTAAGCTGCGGATTCGGAAGACGGTCATTCCTTTCCCCGCTCAATCTGCTGTATCAGTTGCTTGAGTTCGTCCAGAGAAATCTTCTCATCGTGAACGAGTTCCGAAACAGCGTTGAGATATGAATTGCCGAAACACTTGTCAATCAGTGTGTCCAGATTCATCTTGCTGTATTCCTGCCGGCTGACAGAGGCATAATACCTGAATGAGCCGGAAAAGGACTCGTGCGCAATGTATCCGTTGGATTCAAGTGTGCGGACTTGGGTCGAAAGTGTATTGAAATGGGGTTTCGGGTCACTGTACAGTTCCTGCAGTTCCTTGATGTACATAGGTCCTTTATCCCAAAACAGGTTCATTATCACTTCTTCCTTTTTTGTAAGTCTTTTCATATCGTGTGGGTTTTGTGTCATTGTTGCGGCAAATATAAAACCAATATTTTTAGTTTGCAAGAGTAAGAACTATTTTTTTTCGTTATTTTACGCTGACATCAGATAGTACCTGATTGCCAAAATAGATTCTTACTTTTGCAGTCGGAAATCTATTTGTCAGTTTTATGAAGAATTATACATCCCTGAGAACATTGTTTCTCTTTGCTGCTGCCGTTGTTGCTGCTGCCGATGCATCCGCACAATGGCAGGTCGGAGTCAAGTCGGGTATTGATGTCACATCGGTTGACCGGTCTCAGGCCGGCAGAGTGGATGAAACCTATTCGTCCCGTACAGGATGGGCGGCTGGTGTCATGGCACAGTACAGTATCAAGGACTGGTTCGCGCTGCGTGCCGAAATCGACCTTATGGACAGGACTCACAGAATGGACCGTAACATCACTTATCTGGACCCGGTCTATACCGTCTATCACAATACCTATATGATGATTCCGGTTCTGGCAGACTTCTCGTTTGGAGGTAGCAGACTTCGCGGTCACCTGTATGCCGGCGGTTATGCCGGTGCCTGGCTGAAAGCGCGGCGCAACGGCACGACATTCTGGATGACCGATGCCCTGATCTATTTCGAACCGTTTGACGAGACTATGTCCTTTACTGACGAGCAGCGCAGGTTCACCGCCGGTATTCAGGCTGGTGTGGGACTCAGTTATGAATTTCCCGGACATTGGGGCGTTCTGCTCGATGCTATGACCATCTACGATCTGGTCAGCTATCAGAAGAGCTCAGCCCATCTTGCCGACCCGCGTTATCTCAGTTCGATTGCCGTTACTCTCGGCGTAACTTACAGATTTTAAACAGACTTGGACATGAAAAGAATATTAGCAGTATCGGCCGTTTTGATTACCCTCATATCTTTTTCTTCGTGTAGGGAGGACTATGATCCGCACATGTATTACGGCGAAACGATGCAGATGGCATACGACACATACGCAGGCCAGTTCGATTTCATCTGGAGAAACATTAATACGGGATATGTGTTCTGGGATATTGATAAGACACCTTGGGACGAGGTGTACGACGAGTATATGCCTAAGTTTGCTGAACTTGACAGCCAGGTCGCTATGGGTAAATCCATTCCTGACAGCGTGCTTCTGAAACTGTACAAATCGGCGATGGGGCAGATGTCCGACCATCATATGAGAGTGGTGATCAAGAATCTTCATCCCTGTGACGCGGACGCTGGACAGATTTCGTTCAAGCCCGGAGTGATTGCTATGGAACAGCGTCCGGAATACATCGAATCAAAGGCAAGTGCCTTAAGTCATATGGTTGAGTTCCAGCGTGGCATCGTACAGGAATTTGAAGCGGCCGGTGATATTAAAGTTATTGAACATAATCAGATAAAATTTGATCTGACGGCCGAAGACATGTCAGTATCAGGGGTGATATACAGTTTTAACCTTTTCCAGCTTCCTGACGGCAGACTGGTCCCGTATCTCTGGCAGAACTATGCGACCATAACTCCGGTATTTGATTTCTACGGGCAGAAGGGCCCGGCCGGTCAGGCTGCAGACATTCTGGACCGTTTCTTCACTTGCATATCAACTACGCCGAAAGAGAAACTGGCCGGATTCATTCTGGACAACAGAACGAATTCCGGAGGCTATCAGGATGACCTGGATTATCTGATAGGCAGTTTCATCAACGATGAGGTCGTCATGTTCCAGACCCGTTACAAGGAAGGGCCCGGCAGACTTGAATACTCCGCATGGACCGATTACAAGCAAAGGCCTTTCGACAGGTATCACAGGGATATATGCGCCGAGGACATTCCATACATCATACTGACAGACCTGTTATCAATCAGTATGGGTGAGATTGAGCCGATAGCTGCCCGTCAGGTATTGCCGGTTGCATATATCGTCGGTGAGAGAAGTTATGGTGCTACCGGTCCTCTTCAGCCGGATTTTATGGATCTGAATTATGGCGGTTCGTTCGGCGAAGATGATCTGTCAACCGGACATTATGTCTATACATCCGATTTTGAGACGCTTGTCGGAGGCGTTACCAATTACGAGGGTAAGGGTATTGAGCCGGATCTTGAGGTAATCAGAAAAGAGCATGGCGGCAGTTTCAGGGCGGCCATTGATGCAGCGCTCGAGTACATTGCCGGGAAATAGTGCTATCAGGGTTGCCGCCCATTCACGATGGTGTCATAATCTGCTGTCTCACGGATGATTCTGGGACGGGTGGAGTCGTATACGGATGACAGGATGTCGTACTGAGGGCAGTATGCGGCGGAGTGTATGCCAGCCAGAGTCATGATTGTGAATGGAAGGAGGTCGGTCATATAGCGTTCTGAACTGGCCTGCCTGATGCGTTGCCACATTTCGGGGCGTTTGTCCAGATACTCCTTCGAAGCCCAGAACCACATCGGAATCTGGTGCTGCTGGCGTACTTCGCCTTCGCTGAATCCCAGCGAGCGGCCGTATTGGGCGTCACCGTCAAAAATCCGCTCGCCGTGGTCAGGTACATAAATCACAATGGCATCCCTGCCTGAAAACCTCAGCAGGATTTCGTTGACCACATGGTCGTTGTAGAGTAGGGCATTGTCGTAAGCGGCGAGAATCTCCTTCTGCTCCTCACTGAGGTCGGATCTTTCATAATCGTTTCCGTTGAATCGTTGGAACGATGGGGGATAGCGTTCTGCAAACTCGAAGTGCACATTCCTGGTATGGAAGATAGTGAAACGGTATGTGCTGCTAAACTGGCTGGCAATCGAATCGTAATCTGTAACGAGGTCGGAATCGTAAGTATGCAGGGATACGTTGCGATGGTCAAACTGTCTGCTGCTGACTTCGGGGATGTTGATGAAGATGTCTTCTATGAAGTCGCTGAACGAGGCTGACTTGTCAAGCACATACTGGTTGCTGATAAGGCTGACCTCGTAGCCGCAGTTACGCATTACGGAAGTGATGAACGGCTGCTGATGCCATTTCTGTTGCCCTCCGTAATATGCCAGCGACAGCATGTTCTCCAGTGACTCGCAGGTAGTGTTCCACGGACTGACCACATCGGCGAAGGCGACGAGCTGTCCCCGTTCCATCCACTCGGCCTGATGCGGGGTGGTGGGCTTGTCATAGCCGTACAGCTGCGAGTGATGCCGGTTGTTGCTTTCTCCTATTATAAGAACAATTTCGGGCGAAATGTAGCTGCACGAGTCCGGCTTGAAATCGCTGATATGGTCTTTCAGACTTTCATAGATCTGTTTCTGCCGTCGGACTTCGCACCAGGCATCGGCCAGACGATACACCGGCAGGTAGAACCGCGAACGCGGATCCAGATCTTCACTCTCCTGCAGCTCCAGTTCGGTCTGCTGCATCACCAGCCGACGGAACTTGTACTTCTTGTCCACCCAGTTGAATGAGAGAGCTCCGGCAAGAGTACAGACAAGTATCACAGATATAAGCTTTTCAGCCTTCGCGGAAAACAGTCTGTCCGGCAGGCGGCGTATGTGTCTGCCAGCCCAGATGTGCAGACCTATGATGCAGAATATCAGTATCCACGGCGTAAGCAGCAGTCTGGTATCGGCATAGGTGCGGAACGCTTCAGCCGCTTCGGACGGATTGGTCTGCAGAGTGAGCAGCAGAATCTGGGGTATGATGGGATATCCGAGCGTATAGTATAGTCCCAGATCGATGATGGCAATTGCATACAGCACAACGGAAATGATGCCCCGGACAGTGCCTCTTGCTCCAGCAGGTATGAGCATGAGCAGCGCACAGAGGCAGTAGAGGTCCAGCAACAGTTCTACAAGTCCTGCCATTCGGCTGCCGTTCCACAGTACGCATACCGTACACAGACTTCCAAGCAGAAGCATGCACACGAAGAACACGAAATTGTTTTTTATCGGAGCGAGCATACTGTATGCAGACAATCGGGAACCAAAGTTAACAAAACAAACTGTCAAAGTCGTATTATACTTTGCGAAAAGTCAGCCAACTGTCGAATAATTATTAAATTTGAACGCACGAAATGATATAATGACGAGCCTTTGGTGAGATATGAGACAATTACTTTCTTTACTTGCTGTGGGCGGAATGCTGGCTGTTCCCGCTCAGGCGCAGAATCTTAAGGAGCAATACTGCAATCCTCTCCCGATGGAGATAGGACCCGGTGCAAACGCGTCGGGTGACGTGTCGGTATTCTGCGATAACGGAACCTACTATATGTTCTGTACTGGCGGAGGCGCCTGGGTGTCGCAGGATATGCTCAACTGGGAGTACAGACAGGTGCGTCACGCGGCTCGTATCCCGGTTGCTCCCGATGTGGCAAAGTTCAACGGCCGCTTCTATATGTCAGGCAATGACAGCCCGCTCTATGTGGCGGACGACCCGCTCGGACCATACGAGCTCGTGGGCGAGTGGAGCAATACGGGCGACATTTCGGAGGGATGGAACGGCGCTTTCGACACCCACATTTTTGTGGACGATGACAATCAGCCGTATCTGTTCTGGCCCGGTCGTGGCATCAGCGGCATATTCGGCGTGAAGCTCAATCCGGACAGGATGAATGAGTTCGTCGGCAAGCCGGTGCATCTGTTCGGCTTCAACTCAGAGCATATATGGGAACGCTA
>JAZUJU010000058.1:0-6608 GCA_045642985.1 Bacteroidaceae bacterium
GCGACATGCCTTCAGGCACGTCCCCACCTTTATAGAATCCGCCTATCACGTATGTGAATGTTTTTGTGTTACAAGCAGTGAAGTTTGTGGCAGCGCAGGTTCCACAGTTGTGGTTCGGGATTCTGCAGGTGCAGAGGCCGAGCTCTCCGACGTTGTTCTCAACGGCCACCTTCTGAAACTCATCCGGCTCCTTTCCTTCCATATAGATTGGTTTGACGATGCGCTCGACATATTCTCCCCAGAACTTCGAGCACTCGGACGGGTTGTTGAACGCTATTTCCTTTGACATTCCTATCACCTGCTCATCTTGCAGGGTTATAATCTCGTATTTCATACCAATATTGTGCTTTGTATTCTTTTTTAGGTAATAATCAGTTGTTTGGCCGTTCGACGGTGCAAATATACTGACAATGTCCGTATTTACAACAGATGTTATAAAACAAATGTTCTCAAATACTGCAAACCGCTTTCACCTCAAGGGATAACGGAATGTTATTTCCTGGATAAGCTGACCCGGGTCAACCGGAGCAATCGTGATTGTGTGCGAGGGTCTTGTCGGATCAATGTTGAACTTCAGGATAAATTCCTTACGATTCTCAAGGACCTGCAGTTCCCATTCTTTTGACCATTCCTCGAACTTGTTCTCACAGATTACCGGCTGCCCGCCGTCAATGCTTACGCTGAAACGGTTGCTGACCTCACTGTCGTGCGGCCATACCGGAACAACCGAAATGCACAATTCAAGTGTTCCGGAATTGCCGGTATTTATTGCCGCTGTCTTCTCACCGTCAACAGGCAGTACTACCCAGTCTGTTCCCATACCTTTTATTAAGGCTGAGTTGAATGCCTCAAGCTCAAGCTTGTTGCTGAATCTGGTATGAAACTCTCCGGGCTGCTGTCTATACTTATCGGTCGGCTCAGCTACAAGAGCCGGCATATTCTGATACAGTGCGGTGTATCCCGGCGTAACCTCCGACATCATCTGATTCCATTTGCCGTCAAGAACAGTGTTGTACTTCTCCAGAAGTCTGCTGATGCTGTCATTGGCCGCACGGCATGCTGCCGCCGATGTCAGGGAGCCCGTCTCGTGGTTATCCTGTGCCCACAGGAACTTTCTGTTCATCTGACAGGCTGAATATACGCTGTATCCCAAAAGTTCAAAGAACACAGGCTGATACTGGGCCGGGAGTCTGTCCTGAATGTTCTGGCACAATGTTGAGATTCTATCGTACTGGGCCATTCTGCGCAAAGCCGATGCCCCATCGTCGGTAAAAGAGAAATCGGTATCGTGCAGGCGGCTTCTTTCCTCGTTGTCCCATTCGTATTCATAGCCCATATATTCCGGCTTGCGCTGCCAGGCCAGCTGCATATAGGTGTCAAGAATATCCTGGAATGCAGGGACATAATTCTGTCCGAAGATACTGCCGAACCATTCCGCCTGAGCGGTGTTGACACTCTGCTCGCTGTAAGTGTCAATATTCCAAGCCATATCCATAAACGTCTGTATCTCGAACTCCAGGGGCTTGATGTCACCGACGTTCAGCAGCCAGTAACGGTCTGCGCCTGCCTTGTATGCCTTTGTCAACTCACGGTACATAAGTACGGGTGGTGTGGAAGGAAGCCACAGGTAGTCGTGCGGAATGCCGCAGTAGCTCAGATGGTAATAGACTCCGCTGCCTCCGCTGCGTTTCTGCTCTTCGGCGTTTGATACACGCTTAATGTATCCGTAATTGTCGTCGGGCCAGACTATGGTAATGTCATCAGGCACATCGAGACCGGCATCATAGACATCCAGTGTCTCCTTGTATGGAACAAAAATCTGCGGGACCTCCTCTATGCCGGCGTATTTCCTTTTTCCAACCTTATAATGGCTCAGAATGGCCCGTTGGTCAGCGAACACCTTCTCCAGCGTGCGGGCACGTTCCGTGTTATCGGTAGGTCCACGCATTGCCTCATCGTGAAGTCCGCGCATACCCATAGTATAGATGTTGTCATACTGTGCGGTCTGACGGATCCGGTTGTCAAGCTTTTCAAGTATTACATCCCTGTTTGTCTGGTAGTTCCATTCCCCGTCACCTTCCTTGTCCCATTCAAGTTTTGATGCATTGTTGAACAGAAGCGGCTCGCAATGGCTGGTGGTTATCATAATGCCGTATTCAGCAGCGACTTTCTGGCTTTCAGGATGACTGTAGAATGGTCCTGTGCAGTCGTGCATGGCAGGCGCTATCATATTGCCTTTTAGCCGCAGGACAAGCTCGCAGATTCTGTCATACGTCTTTGGGCCTATGTCTGCCAGGTCTTTCTCGTAGTTTCGCGATGCCCAGGTGAACATTCCCCAATCCTCATCATTAATGAATATGCCGCGGTATTTGACCGATGGGGACTGACTCTCAAAGTCTTCGGTATAGTCTATTTCCTGTTTGTGACAGACCGGCACGTCAGCAAACCAATACCAAGGACTTACGCCAATCTTCTCACTTACGTGAAGCGCCCCATAGGCAGCGCCACGGGCATCGGACCCGGTGATGGTAAGCGTATTGCCGTCGGTGTGAATGGCAAAACGCTCCCAACCGTCAATAATGCTGCTGTCAACTTTAATTATGATGTTTGTGCCATTCCGGGAAATTCTGTCGCTTATTGATGGACAGTAACCGGTTACCTTCTCAATACCTCCTGCCAGAAGGCCGGCCGCCTTGTTTACCAGAGCAGGCTGTTTCCGGTCAACGATTATAGTGGATCCGGTCAATTCTATGGCATCTGCCATCAGTGTATATGCGACAAGTGCCAAAAGTGTCAGTATTCTCTTCATCCTGAGATAAGTTTTTCACAAACTTAACGCTTAACGTGGATTTTTCAAAACGATACGCACTATGAATACTCAAAACCGGAAACACTCAAATAACTCAGGCTTACCGAAGTCGGCAAAAATAAACACAAGCCCTATTGCACAATCATATAATTTCCTTGTTTTTGCGGTAACGTTATAACGTCACTGTACATGGAGAAAAAAACAGGAAGTTCGCTATTGCCGAAGGTCTCCCGCAAGAGGCGAAGAAATATATCCTGGCAACATTCCTGCCCGAATACAAGTCTTATGACATCATAAAAGGATATCGGGCAGATGACTCCTATTTCTCGCAAGAGACTTCATCAACATCACAAGGAAATTTCATCACACGCGTTCTCCCTTGACGAAATTTATGTCATTGATCTTATTAGAGGAGGAATAAAAAAAGGTTATTGCGCTGTATCATCCGCTGCACGAAGCTGATCTTGACAAGTTCGCCGCCGTAGTTGACAGGATTATAGCGGAAAACGTCAATACGTCCATAAGCCCATTGAAAAAAGCGAGGGAACGATATGGGCTTACTCAGGAAGATTTGTCCCGAATATCCGGTGTATCTCTCAGAATGATTCGCGCCTATGAGCAGAAATCGCAGGATATTGCAAATGCCAACTTCAGAACCGTTTCAAGGCTGGAATCTGTCCTGCACGCCGACTTCAGTGAAATTTAGTGAACATGAAAATAGTCAACTGGCATCAAATGCAATTAGACTAAAAGCAGCCAACTTTGGCACTTTGAATGGCACTTTGGAGAATATTTCGTATATTTGCATCAGGACAATATGATGCGGAATGGGAGTATTTGACGAATACATAAAAGACGGGAATCCTTCTCAGAAGGAGAAATCCTACGCATGGAAGACTGCCATCGGGCTTCAGGATGTCGATGGGCTCAAACCTTCGGAATATCTGCTTGACACTGCCAGACAGAATATCGAGGGTGACATTACCATCGAAGAAGTCAAGAACCTCCTGGATACTTATTACAGGTCTATATCCGGAAGACAGGCTGCAGAGGAACGCACGGAGGAGGCGGACAAGGTGTCGGCTAGGATAGCCGAGATGCTGACGGAACAGACCTTCAACTTCTCCCCTGACTACCTGATCCAGATTCATCGCAGACTCTTTACCGGTATCTTCAAGGAGGCTGGTTCCATCAGGACATACAATTTCACCAAAAGCGAATGGGTTCTGGACGGAGACACTGTTCTGTACTCCTCATACGATATGATTGCCCAGACCCTAGACTATGACTTCCGCGAAGAAAAGGAAACCGATTATTCGTCCCTGAACGCTCTACAGGCTGTCAGGCACATCTGCAAGTTCATTTCCGGAATATGGCAGATACACCCATTCTGCGAGGGCAACACCCGCACCACGGCTGTATTCGCAATCAAATATCTGCGCAGTTTCGGCTTTAAGATAGACAATGATGCGTTCGCCGGGAATTCCTGGTATTTCAGGAACGCACTGGTCAGGGCCAACTATGTAAACTATTCCAAAAATGTCTCTTCAAATCCGGCCTTTCTAGAGCATTTCTTTGAGAATCTTCTGCTGGATGCAAACCATAATCTAAGAAACAGGGAGATGCATATCAACTACTCCCCTATTGACAGTGAATCATCGGAACATGGGTTATCATTTGGCACTTTGAATGTCACTTTGGACGAGCGAGCTTTGCTGGATGCGCTCAAGTCGGATCCAAAGGCCACTCAAGACACGCTGGCATTCCGGATAGGCAAGTCCGTACGGACTGTCAAGAGGCTCACGGCATCATTGTCGGAAAAAGGTCTTCTCAAACGGGAGAACGGCAAGAGGAACGGCTTCTGGAAGGTCATCGGGCAGGAGCGATGACTTGTTATTCGCATAATGGCGCTCAATGTATTCCTGGAGATTTCTGCTTATCATACACTAATCCAATGCTTGTTTTAGCGTTTTCATACATTTATCCAAGGCTGCAACAGGCAAACATTGACATTTTTTCAACTTTTTCAAAGAATTCTACATCAACCCCAGTTTTGACAGCCAAATCTGGAAAAACTTGTCGCACACCGAGTAAACCCCATTGTCGTTCGTGATAAAGTCCTTGTCAAGAAGTCCTTTCAAGGCTGAAGAAACACTGCTTGCCGATACGAGAGAGTGTCTCTTCACAAATGCGCCACTCATAACTTCTGCAGCTTTCCCCTCGGATGCAATTGCCAGAAAAACAGATCTTTGCTTCTGTGGCATCTGATAGAACAGGGATTCGTATGTGTCCGATGAGAGACGGACGACAAAATCAATCGCCGGCTCCACCATATCTACCGAGCAAATCTGTCCGTTGTCGGTTCTTGAATACAGGATATTCAGAATCCTATGAATATAGCTTGTCACGCCATCAAATCTGCCGTACAGATCTTCAAGAACCGCAGAGTCGAAATGTTTGCCACCTTCCTCGAATTTATCATTTGTAAAATCGGTGTATTTTTCAATTTCCAGCGGTTTGAGGTTCATGATGGTGACGGACTGATAGAATGGACGTGACGGAGAGGTGAACATTCCATTCATCAGGTGTCTCTGGCTGCCAGCGAAGATGAAATGGGCATTCGTAGTTTTCTGTACATATGTGCGGAGCGTAGCCTCAACCGTGGCATCTCCATATTTTGTAATCTGCTGAAACTCATCGATGGCAACTATGCATGGACGGTCAGCGCTTTGCAAATAGCGGAATATCTCGTCCAGAGTCGCAATGGGGTTTCTGATTTCGCCAAGGCCAACGCTCCAGGAAGGCTGGCCGTTGATATCAAATGATATTTCGGAACGGATGGAGCCGATTGCCGTCACAAACTTCTCCCACACATTTCTTCCCTTTGGCTTGAGTTCCTCCAGTACCGCTTTTCCGAGCATATTCACCAAATCACTGACAGTCTGAGTGGCATAGATGTCAACAAGGAAGCAATAGTACTTTGCCCGGAACTCGTCACAGTCGAAAACGTGATTGATCAGTTCGGTCTTCCCTATTCTTCGCGGAGATATGATAGCGATGTTGTTTTCATTGACCAGCAGTGAGCGTATATCATCGGTCTCCTGTATCCTGTCGCAGAAGTACTCGCTGCCGACATATCCGTTGGTGATAAATGGATTTCTCATATTTCAGTTATTATACGGCATATGCAAAGATATATAAGAATGCCTCATTACCATCAAATGATAATCATAAAATAGCAATCGCTCATGAGATTCACGACAAAATCACATAAAACCGATGCAGTTTTGGTCACTTATTTTAATGTCAGACACAATCTGACCACCTGCGTGAACTCGGCCTGGCCATCGGTGACGGTGACATAAATCGTGGTGCCGTTCGCAACATTGAAGAGATATTCAGTACCCCATGGGGTTTCACGGCTGCCGCAGGTCTGAGGGGTTTTATAAACATGTTTAAATAGGGTCCGCTGAATACAAAGTCATTACGATAGAACACATTGTATATGGAGGTGTCCGCATCTTCCTGTTTGGGACGAATAAAACCATCCCTTGAAACGCCCCAACTACCCAACGTCTCTTTCCCATCATATTTTTCGCGACGTTGGGTTATCAGTTCACCTAATTAGTCAATCCTTAACAACTGCTTTTCAAGCAGCCTGTAGTTTATATTGAGGGCCTCCGAAGAGGATTTGCAGCAAGACAAATAAAGTCTTCGCGCTCTTCTTTGCGAGGTCCTTCATCATTTTCTTCAGATTCCAACCCGTTGCGGCCAGCATTGCATTGATTGAGGCTGATTC
>JAZUJU010000059.1:0-4519 GCA_045642985.1 Bacteroidaceae bacterium
GCATTTCTCTTGATTATCTGATAGTCGCCGCTCCGGCGCAGTTTGCAAAGATATTCATAAATGATGATACAGGCCCATGCGTCTATGGCGGCATACTGGCACTGTTTGTCTGTCAGTTCGTCGGCCTCCCAGTTGCTCAACTGCTGGCTTTTGGATATGCGTTGTCCGAACAGCAGCGCATACATACGCTGAAGTCCCTTCTCCTCGATGCCGAACTCCGCAACAAGTTCCTGCAGTTCGACGAACGATGCAGGAGAGACCTGGCTGTGATGCCCCAGGGACCTGAAGTCATCCTTGACCGACACACCTATTTTTTTCACTTTCGGATTGGCCAGGAAGTCGCGCATACCATCTGTCAGTCCTATCACATTGAGTCTGAACAGGAATGCCCTGTCATGCGAGGAGAGCTGCAGCAGGGCCGTTCTGTTGAACGATCCCCTCTTGAATGAAGGCTTTGTCTCGGTATCGAATCCTACTATCTTCCGGGCCGACAGATATCTGATCGCCTCCTCGGCAGCTTCTGGCGTATCAACCACGGTAATCGTGCCCGGGAATGTCACCTGCGGCATTTCAGGAATCAGCGTCTTGTCTATCGAACTCTCTATCCTTACCATAGAATCAGAACTCAGCTGAAGAATCGGACTGGCTGTAACGCCAGCTATGCAGAGCGCGCATGGTATTCAGCAGAGTCTGCCCCCAATATGCCAGGAACTGGTCACGGCAGCAGGCCACCGCCTCGGTCATTATCTCGTTCACACCGCTGCGGAACGACTCCACAAAGTTCCGTAGAGGCTGATATATGTCGGCAAGATCTTCGGATATCGTCTTGCGTACCGGCACATCGCTGTATTTCATCTCTTCTGCAAAGACTTCCAAATAGTCGTCATCACTGCCCAGCAGGCCTGCCACTGCGGAACGGACAAAGTCATAGTCCTGTTCCGTGACACTGTCCTGAAGGAAAACCGTATCATCGCTCTCCAGTTCAGGAAGCATAGAGGCCTTGAGATATAGAAGCGGCAGAAGTTTCAGCATCACATCACCGAACTGGAGTGGATCCTTCTGCCCCGACTGCTCCACAAACGCACAGTATTCGGCGGCTACGGTCACGAACTCCACCACACTGTTTTCGAATATTTCTGTAGATTGCATTTTCAAAAAACGGACATTGCCGACGTGTTAACAACCAAAGCGCGAAGTTAACATAAATCCGCGTTAAAAACGCTTTTGCCTTATTCGCTTTTTTCTAACTTTGCAATTTGAAGTTACAAATAGGTACGCGATGAAAAAAGGCAAGACATCAGCAGCGGGCAAGAAGGTAAAGAAGGATGGACCGAGCCTCATAAGCCGGTTAAGAAGCGCTTTTGAGGGAGACACATTCAAATTCGTAATTGGTGCAGTCATCACAGTGACAGCACTTTACATGTTGATTGCCTGTCTGTCTTTCCTGTTTACCGGCGGGGCTGACCAGAGCCTTACCGATGCGACAGCCGACGCAGCATCCGATGTCGCAGCCAACAGCGCCGGTTCATTCGGCGCACGTATCTCACAGATACTCATCAACAGATGGTTCGGTCTCCCTACTCTTCTGCTACTGGTCTATGTGTTCATGCTCGGCTGCAACCTGATGAAAGTCTCCCATTTCCGACTGGGCCGCTGCTTCATCAGTTTTGCCTTTCTGACCGTATGGCTGTCCATCCTGTTCAGTCTGGTGCTCAACCCCATTCTGAAGGATTCATTCATCGTCGCAGGAGGCAACCACGGACTGAATGCGGAATTATGGCTCAGAAAGACGATAGGTCTTCCGGGAACGATACTCATACTTCTGCTTACTCTGGTTCTGTATTTTGTATGGCTGACAAGACGAACTATAGAATGGATTCGCGGCAGGCTCTCGTTCAGACGCGGAGACACGCCGGAACAGGCAGACGCACCAGAGACTGATGGCACTGATGCAGAAAATGCCGCGGAAGATTCTCTGCAGCCGGCAGTCGGTGACTGTTCCGACAATATCACTGGTGACACTGAAGTCACGACGGATGACGATTTCAGGACAGACATACCAAGCGATATAAGCGATGAGGGTGAAAGCGGCGATTCCGACTACGAGCCCCAGGATGACAGTAACGATGATGATACTGACGATAACGGAGCAAATGATAAAGGCGGCACTGACGAGGTGCAGCTGCAGATAGTCGAAGGCAAGAAGGAAGAGGAATTCATAGGCGAGATTCCCCAGACATACGACCCGCGTCTGGATCTGCCGCATTACAAGTTCCCGACCACAGATCTGCTCAACCAGTTCGAGGATGCGAGTCCGACCGACAACCGCGCCGAGCAGGAAGCAAACAAGGACCGCATCATAAAGGTGCTGCGCTCATTCGGTATCGAAATCACATCAATCTGCGCAACGCAGGGTCCTACTGTCACACTTTACGAAATAACCCCAGCCGAGGGTATCAGAATCAGCAAGATACGTAACCTTGAGGATGACATCGCCCTGAGCCTTGCCGCCTACGGAATACGTATCATAGCTCCTATGCCTGGCAAGGGAACCATAGGCATTGAAGTGCCGAACAACAAGCCGGTCATGGTTCCTATGCTTCCCATCATCCGAAGCAAGACCTTTGTAGAGAGCAATATGGAGCTGCCGATTGCTCTCGGAAGAACCATCACAAACGAGATTTTCATCAAGGACCTGACCAAGATGCCGCATCTTCTGGTGGCAGGTGCTACCGGCATGGGCAAGTCGGTCGGTCTGAACGCCATCGTTACGTCGCTGCTCTACAAGAAGCATCCCGCCGAGATGAAGCTGGTCATGGTCGATCCGAAGATGGTCGAGTTCAGCATATACTCTTCGATAGAGAAGCATTTCCTCGCCAAACTGCCTGACACCAACGAACCGATCATCACCGACCCGACAAAGGTAGTTCACACTCTAAAATCGCTCTGCACTGAGATGGACAACCGCTACGAGTTGCTCAAGGATGCCAATGTGCGCTCCATCATCGAATATAACAAGATGTTCATATCCAATAAGTTGAGCAGACTGAACGGGCATCGCTACCTGCCATATATCGTTGTGGTGATTGACGAGTTCGGTGACCTGATTATGACGGCAGGCAAGGAGATAGAGACACCTATCTGCCGTATCGCCCAGAAAGCGCGCGCCGTCGGTATGCACATGATTATCGCCACACAGCGTCCTACCACAAACATCATCACCGGCACCATCAAGGCCAACTTCCCGGCCAGAATAGCGTTCCGCGTGACTTCGATGATTGATTCCAGAACCATTCTGGACCGTCCCGGCGCGAACCAGCTGATTGGACGCGGCGATATGCTGTTCTCCCAGGGCGGCGACCCCACCCGCGTACAGTGCGCATTCGTCGATACCCCGGAGGTGCAGAACATCTGCAACTATATCAGTCGTCAGCAGGGATACGTCACCGCATACGAACTGCCGGAGTACGTCGATGAGAACGAAGGCGGCGGAATGGAAGGCGAATCGCTCAGCAAGGGTGATCTGGACCCGATATTTGAAGATGCAGCCCGTCTGATTGTGAACAGCCAGCAGGGTTCAACATCACTGATTCAGCGCAAGTTCAAAATCGGATACAACCGCGCAGGACGCATCATGGACCAGTTGGAACGCGCAGGCATAGTCAGTGCGCAGGAGGGCAGCAAGCCGCGTCAGGTGCTCTGCATGGACGAAATAGAGTTGGAACAGAAGCTTCAGAATATGGAATAGGACTGACCGGGAAGTCCGTTCCCATTGACAAAATCATCGGTTTGTATGAAAAAGTACATACTCATAGCGATAGCATTTCTATCTTGCGGACTAACCGCCACCGCCGCCCAGGATGCGGACGGGATGATGGCTGCGCTCATCAGAACCATCGAGGACAAGGGAATCAGTTGCGAAGCGATTGTTTCCACCGGCAATGGGGATGAAGGCAATCGTGCCAGGCTCATCATGAAAGGCGAAAAGTGGTTTCTACAGACACCTGAAGTAGCTGTATGGTTCGATGGAAAGACAGAATGGAGCGGAATTGTGGAAGATGACAGGATTATTGAAGTAATGGTACAGGAACGTTCCGTCGAAGAGCAGATGTCGGACAACCCGTTCCTGCTGATCAGGCATCATGAGGGCTTCACAGTTTCGGCCACGGATTCCAAGACTCTGGTTCTGACAGCTAAAGACCGGAAGAATGGTGCTTATGAAGGAATACTGAAGGTTGTTGTCACATTAGGAAACGACGGCCACCCCACCCTCATTTCCATGCGTCAGAAGGATATGAGGGATTCAGATATCACGATGAAGATAGTACGATATGACACCGGCACCACCAGGGAGAGTGACTTCACATTTCCCAAGGACAAGTGGCCTGATGCAGAAATAATTGATTTACGATAATATGGAAAGAATCAGATGCCTTATCATTGGCTCCGGCCCCGCCGGCTTCACTGCAGCCATCTATGCAGCCCGCGCAGACCTATCGCCTGTGGTCTATGAAGGACT
>JAZUJU010000060.1:0-2147 GCA_045642985.1 Bacteroidaceae bacterium
CAGCCTTCTCGATATACTCGATAGCGTCGCCTACAGTGGTGATGTTCTCTGCCTTATCGTCAGGAATTGAAATGCCGAATTCCTTCTCGAACTCCATAATCATCTCTACTGTATCCAGTGAATCAGCGCCAAGATCGTTAGAGAAACTAGCCTCAGCATTTACCTCTGATGCCTCAACACCAAGCTTGTCAACGATAACATCCTTAACTCTTTTTGCAATCTCTGATTCTGCCATAATTTCTACTTTTTAATTTGTAATTAGTGAATTAACTAGTGCAAAGGAACACTCTTTTATATAATGTAGCAAACAGAAGTGGGACAAGTATCCCACTGCGTGCACAAAAATCATAGATTTGTGCATTCTATTCCTTCAGATAGGCCAGACTTTCGGGCCCAAGGTTAAACAGAAGGTCTGCAATGCTGAGATTGGGAATAAAGCCCAATTTCTGGGCGAATACCTGATAATAGGGTTTCAGCTCCATCGCAGGCCCCGATTCAGGGTCAGCCATTCCTCTGAAATCCGCCACTTCGGTGGGGTCGGAGCTATCAGTATAACTCTCTGTCAGCGAAAAGGTAGTCTTCAGGCCTGTCAGTTCCGAAACGACTGACAGAAGTTCCATATTGAAATCAACGAGAAAAGTCTGCCGCCTTTCGAATATTGGACGGAAATCATCCTCGTAATACATAAAGAACGGTGAATTCATATACGCCGATGCCAGAGCATTCCAATGAAGATGCCTCCAGTTGCCGTGATCGCTTATCCGAATGTCCCGCATGTGCTGTTTGGGAGTGTCGGGTCTGACGACAGGCACGGTCAGCGCCTGCGCTCCATTCGATGTCGCAATGACACAACGGTTGCGGTACGTCTGCTTGTGATAGTTGTCAAACTGCTCGATGAGGACCTGCCGCGACCCCACCATCAGCTTGAAGAAACTGACAGGTGGAAGATATGCACAGCAGAAGACCGGAGTCATCAGTTGTAGCTGCTGACGGATTTGAACATACGGTTCCAGCGGATGTGGCCCTTCTGTCCGAGCTTCCTGTCAGGATTGATGGAGAGCCATATGAAAGACGGACGACCCACAATGTGATCCTCGGGCACAAATCCCCAATATCTGGAGTCGGCACTGTTATGACGATTGTCACCCATCATCCAGTAATAATCCATAGAAAAGGTATAGGAATCCGCCACGGAGCCGTCAATCAGGATAACCCCATCAGATGAGACTTCAAGTTTATGTCCTTCGTAAACGCCGATGATTCGCTCATAGAACGGAAGGTTTTCAAGCGAAAGACTGACCGTCTCACCTTTTTTGGGAATCCAGACCGGCCCGTAATTGTCAATGCTCCAGTTCTTACGCATATTAAGAGGGAAGAGCCAATCATAGACGGGCTGGGATATTCTTTCAATATGACTGACACAGCCATTCTGCTCTGCGAGTATCTGTGCTGCCTTTAAGGTCAGAGGTATCTCGTATGTACCAGGGCGGTTGTACTGATCAGGCAGATCCGCCTTGCTCAACGTTATCTCATCGCGAAGCGAGGATGAGAGCGGCATAGTCAGAGTAACGGAATAGTTAAACTGAACATTGTCAGGCTGTTTGGCAGGATTTCCATCTATATGGACAACACCGTCAATTATCTGCAGGGTCTGACCCGGCAGTCCCACACAGCGCTTCACATAATTTTCGCGGCGGTCTACAGGTCTCCAGCTTACAACGCCAAATGAATCTGAGTTGCTGTCAATGTAGTTTCTGCCGACACTATAATAGAAATCATACACCCTGCGCTGTTCCAAAACCGTCATACTGTCCAACATAACAGTCTTGCACAGGCTTGAACCGATTTCATAGACCATACCGTAGAAATCAGCCTGCTGGTACCTGGGATTGCCTACAATTGTATCTCCCGAAGGATAATTGAATACGACAATGTCATTCTGACGGATATTGCCGAAACCTTTGACACGTTCGTATTCCCATTGCGGGTGAACAAAGTAGCTCCTGCCTCCACCTGGAAGCGTATTGTTCGTAAGAGGCATCGTAAGAGGAGTCATCGGCTTGCGCGGACCATATGCGACTTTACTTACATAAAGATGATCGCCTATCAGCAGCGACTTTTCAAGCGACGAGGAAGGAATCTTATAG
>JAZUJU010000061.1:0-4023 GCA_045642985.1 Bacteroidaceae bacterium
ACCGGTTATTTTGATATGGTCAAGGTTCAGCGCATTGATTGCACATCTGGCGTATTCCAGCGATTTCGCATAGTTACCGCTGACATTTGCCTGATATAGCGAATCAGAATACTGGTAGGCCAGGTTCAGAAGCGAGTCTCCAATTTCCTCCTTGCCGGCAGCGGCATGGAACGGGATTAAGAGCATTAGCAGTATGCCTACGGCTCGTCTGACACCGGCCGGCAGCCTGAAACTGAAACGGCTGCCCTTGCCCTTAACGCTCTCAACATCGAAGCGGCAGCAGTCGAACACATCGCCGCTCTTGCGGTATTTCTCGATAATGCCCTTGCAGTTCATCAGCCCGAAGCCGCTGCCTTTGGATGACTGGCTGTCATTGTCCGAACCGATTCTGGCGGGGTCAAAGACTTTTGTGTCGCGCAGCAGGTGAAGATCCTCCTCGTTCAGACCCGTTCCAGTGTCTGTGACCGATAGCTCCACCCATCCGTCACCTTCGGCTACTCCGACAGACACAGTGCCGCCCGGTGGGGTGAACTTGCGGGCGTTGTCTGCCAAAGTGTTGAGCATGAAGAGAGTCAGAATGCGGTCTGCCCTGACCACCGATGACGATTCGCACACCTTGAGCTTCAGCCCCTTCTGGGCGAAATTCCTCTCGCTGCGTCGGATGATGTCGAGCAGGGTCTGGATTTCAAAATTCTCTATATGTAGGCTGACCTCGCCCTGACACATCCTTATCCACTGTGTCAGAACGGCGTTGTACCTGCCGGTCAGGGTCGAAAGTTCGGATATGTATTCAAGCTGATTCGATATGGTCGCATCATCCGGCCTGAGTCTTGCAGCGGCTTCAAGCATTCTGTCAATGAGTGGAGTACATTCGGCTATTACGGAGTGGCAGGCGCGCCGCAGCAGATTCTGACGACGGTTCTCCTCGGTGTGCAGCGTCCTGATATAATGTTCCTTGACGGCAATCTGACGGTTGTCGTCGAGTTCGCGGCTTATCTCCGCGCCCTGCAACGCTGCAGCTGCAAAAGGCGTGACTGTGTCCAGAATAGTTCTCGCATTGCGGTCACAGTCAGGACTCTCCAGGCGTACAGTTCCGTCCTCAGCTATTCTCACATCAACACTGCCGACTCCTGCCAGCGCAGGGAGTTCGGCGCTGATCAGCGAGCGGATACTGTCCTTTGCCGTCTCGTAGTCAGCGTTCTGCGTGGACAATATCCTGCTGCAGAGCCGCATTATTTCCTGCATGTTCAGGGCATACTGCCTGTTCCTGCGCCTGACAGCCCTGCCAAACATAATGACAAGCACGATCAGAATTGCAGACAGAACAGTCACGCAGACCAGAGCGATGTTGAGTGAGCTGTTCATTCTGCGCAGAAGCTGCTTCCTCACCTCGTATCGCTTGTCCAGACGTATGGTCTTCTGCAGCTCCAGATAGACATTGCGGTTATAGTCTGACGCCGCTTTGTTACCGAGTCCCGCGAATGCCAGACTGATTTCCTCGCGTATACGGCTCATCATTTCCGGGACCGCTGCCAGAGGTATCTGCTCCACCCAGATGTTCTCGACTGTCACACCATCCTCGCGGAAAAGGTCAAGCATAGGAATGTCGTCGTAACCTGGATGGGATATTTCTCTCGATCTGTTCAGTACACTCAGAGCATCGGAGAGCCATTCCAGAGCATGCTGATACTCGCCTTCTTCAATGGCGCAGGAGCCGAGCATAGTGTAGGTTTCGATGACTCCGTAAACCGAACCGTAATTCTGAAAATGCTGAAGTGCGTGCAGCAGCAGTTCCTTGACCAGAGACAGCTTGTCGAGACCTTTCGGATTGATGGAACTGATTATCCAACTGCTTGTTTCCGCGATTGATTCGGGAGTGGCGTCTGTCAGAATCCTGGCCATATACTGAAGGGCGAGACCGCTCTGGCTGATGTATCCGCACTGCTCGGCTGTGTGATATGTGTCGTACAGATATCTCATCCTGTCCGGAAATGCCGCGGGACCGTTCCGCTGCTGGACGAATCCTACGCCTCGCAGGGCATTCCAGCGCAGGTATCGCAGTGTGTCGCTTCGCAGCCGCTCTCCGCTGCTGAGCTTGGAAATCTCCTTGAGACCCTGTTCCTGCTGCTGCAGTTCGAAGAAATGCTTGGCGGATATTATTCTCAGGTCTGCAGATGCCGTTTCGAAGCGCTTCCTGTCGCTTTCGGACAGATTCTCCATCTCGCTATTGATACCGTCCAGCTCCTGCAGGGCCCTGTCGCGGTGACGGTAGAATGCCATGTTGTCGGATGTCCGTTGGCAGATGTTCATCAGCCCGACTTCGGCTACCAGCCATTCCACGTGGTTTCCGCTGTTCTGCAGTGCTGAAACGTACATTTCATCAGCTTTGGCATAGTTCATACGGAGAAATGCCACATCTCCCAGAATGTTTGATGAGACGGCTACCTGAGATGATCTGCGCGGACTCGAAGATATTGCTGATTCTGCGTACATAGCAGCCGAATCCAGATTTACCGGCAGCCATTTCATGGCCATGGAGTTCAGACGGACTGCTTCGGCCTCATCCTTTGACGAGCACGATGATACGGTCAGAACCGTACATAATATAATGAGAAGCAGAAGTCTCCGTTTCATATGAAAATGGTCGGACAGAAATACTTTTTTTCAATATCAGATAGCGAATTTACCAATTAATTCCAGTTTATCGCATAAAAAGGCGTACCTTTATCACAATGATAGCGATTGCACATATCCGGAACGGATTTCCGACCAAGTTCGGAATACCCAGACAGAGCGGACTGATTGATTCGCTCAGGGGCGAAGTCGTGTTCGCTCCCGGGTTCCGTAATCCGGATGCTCTGCGCGGACTGGAGGGCTTTTCCCATATCTGGCTGCTGTGGAAGTTTTCGGAATCCTGCCGCGATGCTTCCGACTGGTCTCCGACGGTACGTCCGCCGCGTCTCGGCGGCAATGCCAGAATGGGCGTGTTCGCTACCCGTTCGCCTTTTCGTCCGAATCCCATAGGACTTTCGTGCGTGAAGCTCGAAGGCATAGAACTTAACACTCCCGAGGGCCCTATTCTGCGTGTGTGCGGCGCAGACCTGATGGACGGAACCCCGATATTCGACATCAAGCCCTACATACCGTTCACTGACTGTCACCCGGAGGCTCTGGGCGGTTTTACCGACCGGACATATTCCGAAAGTCTGGAGGTGGCAATACCGGATTCTGTGGCAGCTTCGGTTCCGCCGGAACTGCTCGCTACAATAAAGGATATTCTGGCCCAGGATCCACGTCCGCATTATCAGGATGATCCGACCCGTGTATATGGACTCAGATACAGTAATTTCGAGGTCCATTTCACCGTTTCAGACCGCATTCTCATGGTTACGGATATCAGCTCGATATAATTATGCCGAAGACCTGTTAACATATCAGCATCATTATCGTCCTGAATACGGAACTTAAAAAAAAGGAAATGATGAAAAAGAGTTTGCTTATCCTGTCAATGATTCTGACAACAATCACGGTCTTTGCTGCCAGACCGGCTGAAACGGATGCCCATTCGTACAAGACTGCCTTCAAAAGCCTTACAGCCGTAGTGGAAGAATTCAAGAATAAGGAGGGCTTTGATGTCATGTCTTTAGGCCCTGTCGCAATTTCGGCAGTCAGGACGCTTTCGCGGATGACGGCAGATGCAAGTCAGGATGATGATACAAAAAAGGCTGTCGCATTCCTTTCGGGCATTAAGAAAATGATGGTTGCCGAGTACGGAGAGTCGGCCGAGGACATACGCAATGCTTTCAATGAGAAGGTGGAGTCAGTGATGGACAAGATTGAACCCATAATGGAGGCGAATGACGAGGAGGACAATGTCAAAATATATGGAACGGTCGATGAGGACACCAAAAAGGTGACGGATCTTGTAATCTTTGTCCGGGATGACTGTCTTGTCTGCATACAGGGAAACATTTCACTCGAGGATGTAAGCAAGATGGTGGACGAATGACGCGAAGGGAATTT
>JAZUJU010000062.1:0-6893 GCA_045642985.1 Bacteroidaceae bacterium
GGAATGTGTCTGGTTCTATTTACCGGTAAGTTCATCAACTGGTACGGAGCCACCGTAAAAAGGATTTTTCATCTGGAAAAGACCGGTTTCGGATGGTTCCTCGGCGCCTTTGCCATTCTCGCAGCCGTCATCATACTGCTGTTTGCCGGCGGTTACAGGATGCGAGGGTGTATGGGACAGGCAGGAATTGACCTCTACCAGCTGGTTACCGAAGGCGAAATCAATCACAACACTCCGCACGCAGACCCGTTCCGCCGTTACGACAACATCTTCAATGATATTAATGACAGGCACCTGGAAGCAGCGAGAGCAAACGGTCTGAAGGAGTCTCCTGACGAAAAGGAAGTGGAAAAGAGCCGGAAACTCCAGAAGATAGAGACGAACCGCTACTATGCGGTTGACGAACTGACCCACTCCATGCCTTATCTGGTTCCGAAAGCCGCCAGACTGCTCGAAGACATTGGACGTGCGTTCCAGGACTCGCTCTTCAATCAGGGATACAACAGGAATCATCTTATCACGGTCACCAGCGTATTGCGGACCCGCGATCAGGTCAGACAGTTGCAGAGAACCAATCCGAATTCGACAACGAACTCAGCCCACTGCTATGCCACTACATTCGACATTTCGTATCTGACATTTCAGACGCCGGACAGGGGTACGGTTGCCTCACAGGACAAGATGCGTAACATCCTCATGCAGGCGGTCTATGACCTGCGCAACGCCGGCCGCTGCTATGTGAAGTACGAGAAGAAGCAGACCTGCCTCCACATAACAGTAAGATAGGGACTGAATACTATTCCGACTCTTCCGACATCAGCTTCTGGATTTCCTGATCTGTCCGGTAAAGTTTGTCCTTACAGAACTTGATCAGTTCACGAGCCTCCTTGAGCTTTTCACTGATCATATCGATGTCGAGTCTGTTATCCTCGATGTCGGAGACGATTGTCTCCAGTCTTTTCATTGCCTCTTCGTATTTCATATCAGTATCATTTGTTCGTCATAACCTCTTCAACTTGAGCATCGGCAGTTCCGTCCGCAAACCGGATTGAAATTCTGTCGCCCGATGCAAGCGCTGATGCGCTCCCTACCACATGACCGTTTACTACAGCCATCGTATAGCCCTGGCGAAGAATCCGCTCAGGCGAAGCCGCATCCACCTTGCCGTCAATCATCTCCAGACGGTGTTTCTGAGCTGTCAGGAGCGATTTGATAGCGCTGTCCATCCTCAAACCGAGACGGTCACAGCTGTAGCGGCCGTCGGAGATAATTTTTCCCGCCGCATTCAGTGCCCTTTCCAACATGCTCTGCATAGTCTGTTCCTGCCTGACGCGCAGCAGAGTGAAGAGAGAAGGAAGCTTCTGCGACAGCAGAGCCATACGGTGCCTTTCCTCGTCCATTCGCGAAGATATGCCCTCAGCAAGCCTTCTGCTAAGTTCGTCAAGATGCATAGCCGGCTCCAGCAGCGTCGATATCAGAAATTCAGCAGCAGCCGTAGGAGTCTTGACACGCGTATGCGAGACAATGTCTATGACAGTATCGTCACGCTCGTGCCCTATACCTGTGATTACCGGCAGCGGGAAATTGGCGATGTTCAGAGCCATAGCATAGGAATCGAAACAGCTCAGTTCGCTGGTCGAGCCGCCGCCGCGTATTATGACGACGACATCGAAGCTGTCCCGTTCAAGCGCTATGCGGTCAAGCGCCATGATGACACTCTCCTCCACCCTGTCACCCTGCATCATAGCCTGGAACAGAGATGTCTCGAAACGGAACCCGTACTGGTTACGCGCTAGCTGGTTGCAGAAGTCCCCGTATCCGGCGGCAGTCGCCGAAGAAATCACGGCTATGCGCTGAGGAAGCATCGGCATAGGCAGAGATTTGTTCAGGTCAATCACCCCGTCTTCGGTAAGCCGGGCGATAATCTCCCGGCGACGGCGGGCCATATCACCCATCGTGTATGTAGGGTCAATATTCTGAATGACAAGCGAATATCCGTAGGCTTCGTGAAAGGATACGCTGACCTCGGCCAGGATATTCAGACCTACGGCAAGCCTCTGTCCCGTCTCCCTCTCAAAGAAGGGCCTTATACGCTGAAAGGTACTGCGCCAGATATTGGCCTTTGCGCGCGCCACGATGCCGCCGCCCGAGCTGTCCTTCTGTACCAGTTCCAGATAGCAGTGCCCGGTAGCGTTTGTCTGGCAGGACGATATCTCCCCCTGCACCCAGTATGTATGGTCGAACGAGGCTTCAAGCACCTCGCGCACCATATTGTTGAATTCAAACAGTGTAAGTGTCTTCATTGTTGCTTATGATGAACTGGCCGATGCCTCTCTGTGATGATATGACTGCCCCGCCAACCACACGGTCCGAGCAGTAGAACACAGCGGACTGGCCTGGAGCGACCGCTGACGCCGGTTCGAGGAAACGTATCAGAGTGCGTCCCTCATCGGCAGGGCCGCAGACTGTGCAAGGAACCGGTCTGCTGCGATAGCGTATCTTTACCTGCAGACCGCCTTTGGATGCGGCAGGATGCAGCACCATATCGCTGACCAGCATATACTCCGTTTCAAGCTGTTCGGGAAGCCCTAACATCACTGTATTTTTATCCGGATTGGTTTTCAGGACATAGCGTGGCGAACCGAAAGCAACCTCCAGCCCCTTGCGCTGTCCGACAGTATAGAACGGATAGCCGCGGTGCTGTCCGATAATATGGCCCTCGCTGTCAACAAAGCGCCCCGGACCGATTTTCGAATCGATATCAGGCACACGCTGTCGCAGAAAATCGCGGTAATCGCTCTCGATAAAGCAAATTTCCATGCTCTCCCTGTTCGATTCACGCATTGGAATCCCCTCTTCGGCCACGAGCTTGCGTATCCGGCTCTTTGCCATATGTCCGAGAGGAAATATAGTCCTGCGCAGCACATCCTGACCGAGCCGCCAGAGAAAATAGCTCTGGTCCTTGAGTCCGTCCTCTGCGCGGACAATGTAATGCCAGCCCCCATCGCAACACACCGAAGCATAGTGGCCCGTGGCAATGAAATCGCAGCCAAGCCGGTCGGCCTTTTCCGTCAGGATACGGAACTTGAAGTTCGGATTGCACTCCACACAGGGATTCGGAGTCACCCCGTCCATCCATCCCTGCAGGAAGGGTCGCACCACATCGCGTTCGAAAGTCCCGCGTTCATCGGCAACGAAATGCTCTATGCCCAGCCGGTCAGCAGCTCTGCGCGCATCGTCAATGAACTCAGGTTCAGAACTGCCGTCACCGGACCCGGGTCCGTGATTCCAGATAGTCAGGCCCACAACGTCAAAGCCCTGCCGCTTCAGCAACAGAGTCGCGGCCGTACTGTCTATTCCGCCGCTCATTCCGACCAGCACCCTTCTGTTCATAACGAGTCCGATGATGACTGCCAAAGTTAACCAATTATTGAGTAACTTCGCACCCGGAATCGTGAGTAAAGATTATTTGTGAAGAAAGATGTCTGAACTGAGAACACCGACCGAACTGGGATCCGAGAGAATCGGGACGCTTCTGATACGTTACGCACTGCCCGCCATCACTGCGATGGTGGCCTCATCATTATACAATATTGTGGACAGAGCCTTCATCGGGCACGGGGTGGATTCGCTGGCGCTCTCCGGACTCGCGGTGACATTTCCACTGATGAACCTCTCCGCTGCGCTTGGAGCGATGGTCGGCGTGGGTTCTGGAACGATGATCTCGCTCAAGTTAGGACAGCGCGACAACGAGAGCGCGCTGGTACTGTTCGGCAACTCTATTACTCTGAACATTCTGGTGGGAATCCTGTTCGGAGCTGTCAGTCTCATCTTCATCGACCCTATCCTGACCCTGTTCGGAGCTACCGCCACCACAATAGGATACGCCCGCGACTATATGGTCATTATCCTGCTGGGCAATGCCTTCACCCACCTTTATCTGGGCATTAACTGCATTATGCGTTCCGCCGGACATCCCAAGAAGGCTATGGCTGCCACTATCGGCACCGTCATTCTCAACACCATACTGGACTATCTGTTCGTCATGGTCTTTCACTGGGGGATACGCGGAGCGGCTATTGCAACCGTCATATCGCAAGTGTCTGCATTCGTGTGGCAGTGCGTGCAGCTCTCTGACAGGAACGAACTGATCCACCTGCAGCGCGGTACTTTCCGTCTGAAGTGGAATCTGGTCACAAATATGCTCACCATAGGCCTTTCGCCATGCATAATGAACACCGCATCGTGCGTAGTGGTGCTGCTCATCAACCGCAAACTGCTCACGTACGGCGGAGATCTGGCCATCGGAGCTTACAGCATCGTCAACAGCATCGCCTTCATATTCATTATGATTGTGATGGGCATCAACCAGGCGATGCAGCCTATTGCCGGCTACAATTTCGGTGCGCGTCAGTACAGCCGCGTCACAAAAGTGCTGAAGATCTCAGTCATCTTTGCCACCCTCATCACTACAGTCGGATTCCTGATCGGCGAATTTATGCCGAACCTGTGCATCAAAATCTTCACCAACGATACGGCGCTGACCGAAATAGCGGTCAACGGTATGCGCAAGACATTCCTCGTGTATCCGCTCATTGGGTTCCAGATGGTAACCGGCAATTTCTTCCAAAGTATCGGAATGCCCGGCAAGTCAATCCTGATGTCTCTGTCGCGCCAGGTACTGCTGCTTATTCCCTGCCTGCTCATACTGCCGAATTATTTGGGAATCGACGGTGTCTGGTACAGCCTGCCCGTATCGGATGCCGCATCGGTACTGCTCGCAGCCGGTCTGCTGCTGGCCCAGGTCAGCAATCTGCGTAAAATGTCATCTCAAACTATATAGAATATGGAAGCCCACTACGCCATAAACATAGGCCGTCAGATAGGCTGCGGCGCGCGCGAGGTCGCTGCAATTCTGTCACAGGAGTTAGGAATAAGCGTTTACGACAAGAAACTGCTCAAGAGCGCTTCGGATGAAAGCGGCTTCAGCGAGGAGTTCTTTGTCAAGTCCGACGAAGAGACTTCGCGCAGGAAACTGCGTCCACTGTTCCTGCTGCATCTTTCCGAGGGAGGTTTCTCCACGAACCCCATCAGCACTGAATCCATATTCAAACTTCAGAGCGATGCCATACACAGGATTCACGAGCAGGAGGACTGCATATTCATCGGCCGCTGCGCCAACTACATCCTGCGTGACAGCGAGCGCACGCTGAATCTCTTCCTGACGGCAACAGCCGAGGACCGCATTGCGAGAATCTGCAAAGCGGACAGCAGTTGTAATGAGAAAAAGGCCAGAAAGATGATTGAAGACGGCGACCGCAAACGGGCTTCGTACTACAACTACTATACCGGAACCAAATGGGGCGACTCAGCCTCGTACGACCTGTGCCTCAGCACATCAGTCTTCGGCATCGAGAGATGCGCTGAAATCATCATCGACATAGCCAGGCGCAAGCTGTCAATATGAAACGCATCGGACTGCTATCCGACACGCACAGCTGCTGGGATGACCGATACGAAAAGTATTTCGGCGAATGCGACGAAATATGGCATGCCGGCGACATAGGTTCCTACAGCGTTGCCCAGCGGCTCAACGAAATAGCCATGCTGCGAGCCGTCCACGGCAATTGCGACGGTGCCGACATACGCAGCCGTTACGATGAAATCCACCGTTTCAAGGTAGAAGATGCCGAAGTGCTGATGAAACACATCGGAGGAACCCCGGGGCATTATGATGCAAGAGCCAGACAGCTGCTGATGACCGACACGCCAAAGCTGTTCGTATGCGGTCATTCTCACATATTGAAAGTACAGTTTGACAATGTGCTGAATATGCTCTATATCAACCCGGGCGCTGCCGGACTTCAGGGATGGCAGAAAGAGAGGACTCTTGTCCGTTTTACCGTCAACAGTGACACTTTCAGCAATCTTGAAGTCATAGAACTGAAGGCCGACCGCAGTCATATCGAAATTCTCGACTGATCCGTCGGATTCCGGCAATAATCATAGAAATAGTTGGATTATTGCATTGTGCAAACAGGATTTCAATATTATCTTTGTAAGTTAGTTACAATTTATTTATTAAAAGACACAAAATAACACCATCAGATATGTCAGTTAAAATTCTAAGTGTAGATGACGAGGTCGATCTTGAACTTTTGCTAACCCAGCATTTCCGCCGCAAGATCCGTAGCGGGCAGTATGAATTCTTTTTCGCTCACAATGGACTGGAAGCACTTCAGGTCCTGTTAAAGCACCCTGATGTCAGTATAATCCTGTCAGACATAAACATGCCTGAGATGGACGGTCTGACGCTACTTGCAAAAATCAACGAAATGCGTGACCCCGCATTGAAGTGCATCATGGTAAGCGCATACGGAGATATGGACAACATCCGTCAGGCGATGAATGGAGGAGCCTTCGACTTTGCGACCAAGCCTATCGATCTGGATGATCTGGACAAGACCATTGAAAAAGCCATCGAACAGATTGAATTCATCAAGTCTTCGCAGAAGGAGCACAACCAGCTTGAAAATATCCGGAACGACCTCAATGTCGCCCGCGAAATCCAGCAGGCAATACTGCCGCACTGTTTCCACATCAAGAATTCCTTAGGTGACAACATTGACATTTATGCCAGTATGATGGCCGCCAAGGATGTCGGCGGCGACATGTATGATTTCTTTCCGATTGACGACACTCATTTCGGATTCACTATCGCCGATGTCAGCGGCAAGGGAATCCCCGCTGCTATTTTCATGTCCGTAAGCCGGACTCTGATCAAGGCGAACGGTGTCCGTGGCATCAAATCATCGGAATGTATGCGCGAAGTCAACGAACTGCTGTGCGAGGAGAGCGTAAACTCAATGTTCGTCACCACCTTCTACGGAATA
>JAZUJU010000063.1:0-9937 GCA_045642985.1 Bacteroidaceae bacterium
ACTTCCGCAACGACGCTCACACCTCCATCTTCGACGAGAAGGCAGGTATCCAGCTCGACAAGACCTTCGTTAAGGTTTGCGCATGGTACGACAATGAGTGGGGTTACAGCAACAAGGTTTGCGAAATGGCCCGCGTCATCATGAAGTAATCCAAGTTTTGGACTTAAGGAAAAGGTGGTCGGTTTCGGCCACCTTTTTTTTGTTATATCGCCTGTTAATTCTTATCTTTACAAGTTATTAGTGAAAATGTGCGGAAATGGGAAAGTACGATATGATTACTGTTCTGGGGCCTACGGCCTGCGGCAAGACATCGTTCGCTGTCGCCGTCGCTGACCGCCTTGGCGGGGATGTTATCAGCGCAGACAGCCGTCAGGTGTATCGCAGAATGGATATCGGCACGGGCAAGGACCTTTCGGATTACTGTCTTGCTGACGGACGTACTGTTCCATATCATCTGATTGACATCGCCGAACCTGGTACCAAATACAATCTGTTCGAGTATCAGGCCGATTTTCTGAAGGCATACCGTTCGGTTTGTGAAGCTGGCCGTTTTCCTGTACTCTGCGGAGGAACAGGACTGTATCTGGAGTCCATTCTGAAAGGATATCGTTTGATTCCCGTGCCTGAGAATCCGGAACTGAGACGCTCGCTTGAGGGCAGGAGTCTGAAGGAACTTACGGAGATTCTGAAGGGTTACAAGCAACTGCACAACACGACCGATGTTGATACCGTCAAAAGGGCGATACGCGCGATAGAGATAGAGGAGTGCTACCGTCAGACTCCTGTGTCCGAAAAGGAGTTTCCGAAAATCAGAAGCCTGACAATAGGCATCGACATCGACCGTGATCTGCGCCGCCGGAGAATTTCTGAACGGCTGCAGCGCAGACTGGACGAAGGTATGATAGACGAGGTGAAATCGCTGCTGGACGAAGGCATCGCTCCCGAAGACCTTATATACTATGGCCTTGAGTATAAATTCATAACGCTGTATCTGACCGGCCAACTGCCGTACCGCTATATGGTGAGTGAACTGGAAGTGGCGATACATCAGTTTGCCAAACGTCAGATGACATGGTTCCGCGGAATGGAACGTCGTGGAACCCATATCATTTGGCTGCCGTATGGGATGCCGGCCGAAGAGAAACTGAAAGAGGTCCTTAAACTTTTGAATGACAATTGACTATGGTTGAAGAGAAAGACAGGTGGGGCATGATTTATGTGCCGCGCGCCGGTGTCAGCAACAAGCAGAAACGCTGGCGTCAGATACGCGAGTATCTTGAACTGCGCGGT
This sequence comes from Bacteroidaceae bacterium, assembly GCA_045642985.1. Classification (GTDB taxonomy): domain Bacteria; phylum Bacteroidota; class Bacteroidia; order Bacteroidales; family Bacteroidaceae; genus Colenecus. The sequence goes on from JAZUJU010000063.1 coordinate 1,291, forward strand.
GTCAAGTACGACTGCGTCCAGTCCGACGATTCAGGATCGGTCGAGAGAATGACATCGATGCTCATAACCAACGGCTACCGCACTATTGTGATTGTCGGCGGTGATGAGGCTCTGAACGGCGCTATCAATGGCATCATGTTCACACCAAAGGAAATACGTAACGAAATCAAGCTTGGCATTGTTCCGAACGGCATAGGCAATGACTTTGCAAGTTTCTGGGGACTTACCGTTGACAACTACAAACAGGCCATCCACTGGATAGTCGAGGGCCGCACCAAAAAGATTGACGTGGGCTATTGTTCGTGTATGGAGGGCGACGAGGAAAAGGTACGCTATTTCCTGATGTCGGTCAATATCGGTCTCTCGGCACAGGCTATACGGCTTTCGGATATCTGCAAGCGTTTCGGTCGCACCAATCCTTCCTATCTGCTCGCTCTGATAAGTCTGTTCAAGGAACGGAAACTGTACAAGATGCGTATCAAGGTGAACAGTGAGGAGATCAATGAAAAGATAATGACGCTCTGTATTGGCAATACACGCGGATACGGACTCACTCCGAGTGCTGTTCCTTACAATGGCTGGATTGACCTGTCGGTGCTGAACCGGACCAAATTCATGCAGATGATACGCGGACTCTATATGCTCTTGCACGGACAGATCCTGAACCACGAACAACTGCGTCCGTACCGTACCAAAAATGTCACTATTCTTGAGGCTGAAGGCGCATTGACCTGTCTGGACGGCAAGGCTTACAATCCGTCATTCCCGCTTACCGTATCGCTTGAGCCGGCTGTCCTCAGTTTCATCATTCCGGGATAGTCGTTCTGGGCAGTCCTGCAGAGAATCGGAATCTGCAGCGAACAGTAAAAGACAGAACAGGCTCCGTTCATCTGTTGAGCGGAGCCTGTCACTATATGTTTATGTCCTATGCTGATATCAGTACGGACGGTAGTCGTGACGGTAGTCGATTCTGTCGAAACCGGCGTATGGAACCAGAGCCTTAGGAATCATGATGCCGTCCGGGGTCTGGTTGTTCTCAAGAAGTGCTGCCATGATACGGGGCAGGGCAAGTGCCGAGCCGTTAAGCGTATGGCAGAGCTCAATCTTCTTGTCCTCAGCGCGACGGAAACGGCATTTCAGACGGTTGGCCTGATATGAGTCGAAGTTCGATACAGATGAAACCTCGAGCCAACGCTTCTGGGCTGCTGAATAGACCTCGAAGTCGAAGCAACTTGCCGATGTGAAACTCATATCACCGCCGCACAGGTGAAGGATGCGGTACGGAAGTTCCAGTTTCTGGAGCAGACCCTCGACGTGAGCAAGCATCTCCTTGTGGCTTTCGCGGCTGTGCTCAGGAGTATCGATACGTACTATCTCGACCTTGGAAAATTCGTGCAGACGGTTCAGACCACGTACGTCCTTGCCGTATGAGCCTGCCTCACGGCGGAAGCACTGCGAATACGCGCACTTCAGTATCGGGAGCTCTCTCTCGTCGAGTATGACATCACGGTAGATGTTCGTTACAGGAACCTCGGCTGTAGGAATCATATATAGGTCGTCTGCCGGTGCATAGTACATCTGACCCTCCTTGTCTGGAAGCTGTCCTGTGCCGAATCCCGATGCTGAGTTGACCATTGTCGGCGGAATGACCTCCTTGTATCCAGCCTTGAAAGCTTCGTCAAGGAAGAACCAGATAAGCGCACGCTGAAGTCTTGCGCCACGTCCCAGATATACAGGGAATCCTGCACCGGTTATCTTGACGCCAAGCTCCCAGTCAATAAGATTGTACTTCTTTGCAAGTTCCCAATGTGGGAGAGCGTCGTCAGGCAGAGTGGGGATGTTCTCCACAATCTTGACGATCTTGTTGTCGTCCGCATTGAAACCTTCCGGAACGTCTTCGTATGCAATGTTCGGAACGGTGCTGAGAATCTCTCTCATTTCCGTTTCGGCATTGTTCATTGCCTCTTCGAACTGCTTGGCCTGCTCCTTGAGGATTGCGACATCCTGCTTTGCCTTCTCTGCAGACTCCTTGTCACCGATCTTCATGAAATGACCGATGTCCGATGCATGCTGCTTGGCCTGTGCAAGACACTTGTCAAGCTGGGCCTGAGATTTCTTGCGGACTTCGTTAAGAACGATGACCTTTTCAATACATTCCTCGGCCTTGTCGAAATGCTTCTTGGCAAGACCTGCCATAACAGTTTCCTTCTGCTCGATTATCTGCCTTAGTGTAAGCATATTGTGAGATATTAAGTTTTTGTTTCAATAAAAAAGGCCCACTATTCTGTGAGCCTTCTATTGTTTTTGTCTTTATCAGGCCTCGGCTTGAGGAATGACTGAGACGTAACTTCTGTCCTTGCGGCCTTTCTTGAACTGAACTACTCCGTCAACAAGTGCGTACAGAGTATCGTCCTTGCCAATGCCTACGTTCTCGCCCGGATTGTGCTGTGTGCCACGCTGACGAACGAGGATATTACCGGCCTTGCAAATCTGGCCACCCCAAATCTTAACACCTAAACGCTGGCTAGCGGACTCACGACCGTTCTTGGAACTACCAACACCTTTCTTATGTGCCATATCTTCTGATTTTTAAGGGTTATGCTATAACTTCTTTAACTGTGAGCTCGGTGAACTGCTGGCGATGACCGTTCAGCTTGCGATAGCCTTTTCTGCGTCTCTTGTGGAAAACGAGAACCTTCTCACCCTTTACCAATGCGGTCTTGACCTCGCAGACGATCTTTGCGCCTTCGATGGCTGGTGTGCCCACTGTAATCTGACCCTCCTTGTCGGCGAGCAGAATCTTATCAAACTCTACGGTTGCACCGGCGTCAACGCCCTGAATGTGGTGCACGAACAGCTTCTGACCCTGTTCAATCTTGAACTGCTGTCCCTGAATTTCAGCAATAACGTACATTTAATCTTGCTTTTATCCGTTTCTCCGTGGGGTGGAAGACATTCATTGTCCCCGCTTTTTCTACCTCTGCGGAATAATTCGGCTGCAAAATTACTTGATTACAATTTAATTACCAAACTTTTCCATCGAAAAATACATCAGGAAAAAGTCTTCAGATATGCGGAAAAGACAATATTTCCAGGTTTTTGCGACAGAAAGGCGGCAACATTCTTGTTTTGTAAGGGAAAATCTGTATTATTGCAATGCGAAAATGTTGATTTTTACATCCCAGATGTTGATTCCAACACAGAGAACATGGATAAATCATTATAAACAAACTAATTAAAAGAAGAATGAAGAAGTGTTATCTACTGTTGGCCGCTGCTCTCTGCAGCTTCGGAATGGCCAACGCACAGGAGCCACAGATTGGTATGTTCGGAATGCCTCAGGGCGCAAACTGCACATTTGACGAGTATGTGGCTGCTCCGGCCGGTTTCGATCAGGAACGCCAGGGCATTGAAAGAGGAAAGGTTGAACTCGTTGAGTACGAGTCAGAATCGGTTGGCACAACCCGCAAGGCCAATGTCTATCTACCGCCAAAGTATGATCCGAACAAGAAGTACAGTGTCCTCTATCTGCTGCACGGCATAGGCGGTGACGAGTGGGAGTGGATGAACGATGGAGGTGTTCCTAACATCATTATGGACAACCTGTATGCAGACGGCAAATGTGAGCCGATGATTGTCGTAATGCCTAATGGACGTGCCCAGAAGAACGATTCACGCGATGGCGGTATGGGTTCTTTCGCCGCTTTCGGCAATTTTGACAAGGATCTGCTCGGCAGTCTCATTCCGTTCATCGAGAAGAAGTACAGTGTCTATACCGACAAGGATCATCGTGCGATTGCCGGTCTGTCAATGGGTGGCGGCCAGTCCCTGAACATCGGTCTTGCCAATATGGACGTATTCGCATATGTTGGCGGTTTCTCGTCGGCTCCCAACACCAACGCTCCGCAGAGACTGATTCCTGATGTCGAGAAGACCAAGAAGGAGAACACCCTGCTGTGGATGGTATGCGGCGGTGCTGACGGCCTGATGTCGAACAGCTCGAACCTGAAGGCTTTCTGCGAGAAGAACGATGTACCCTGCACACTTATCAAGTACCCGGACGAGGGCCACAACTTCACTGTCTGGAAGTACGGTCTTTACAACTTTGCACAGCTCATATTCAAGAAGTGATCCGAAAATCAGCATATAAGTCAGGGGCGACCGGGTATCACGGCCGCCCCTGATTTTGTTTTGCTCCTGCGCGAGTATCCAGCGTGTCTATTCAGCCGCTATGGGACTTGTCAGAAGCGGTTGAGCCAGACTGTCATATTACCGCTTCCGCGATGTGCCCAGGCGTAGTAGGGTATGAGCTCTAAGACAATGCTGCGTGCCACCGAAGGATTGCCTGCATAATTGTCCTTGGCGCAGCCGAGGAATATGGAATTCATTCCGTAGTCCAGACCTTCGACATTCATAGCCATCGGAACTACCTGAACATCGGATAGATTAGCCGGAATCTGTGCGCTCAGGATGTTGAAGTCATTATCCGTCCATTCGGCACAATATACTATTGGACCACGCTCTACAGCCAGTTTGCCGCGGTCCTCTCGGACCTGACGGTGCGCCTGAACTACGCGAACGTCCATATCGAAGTGTACATCGACCTTGTCACCCTTTTTCCATTTGCGGTCAATTGTGAAATATCCGTCGACAATCTCCCCATCGACTTTATTGCCGTTGACTGATACCGAATATTTTGGAGTCTTGTTGTCGGCGTATGAATAGAGATCGCTCGGAACGACCTGATTGCGTACCCAGCCAGGAATGCGGACTCTGAGAGCGAAGCTGGCAGACGGAGCCCTGTCTATAGAGATGGCGATGTCGCCGTCCCAAGGGTAATTCGTGGTCTGTGTCAGTTCAAGCATACTGCCTTTGACCTTGGTGCTGAGACTGTTGGACATGAACAGGTTTACGAACACCTGATTGTCTCTGACGGCATATACGTAGCCGGGTACGGACGGTATGAAACGGCAGATGTTGCTCGGACAGCATGCACAGCCGAACCAGGCCTGACGCTGATGCTGCCCGTGTGACTCCAGGGGGTTGGGGTAGAAGAATCCGCCTCCGTCCAGACTGACACCGCTGATGACTCCGTTGTACAGCGCACGCTCCAGTACGTCAATGTACTTTGCATCGCCGTGCAGCAGGAACAGACGGTAGTTGGTATATACATTTGCGATGGCGGCACAGGTTTCGCAGTAACCGCTCATATTGGGCAGATCGTAATTCTCGGAGAAGCCCTCATTGCTACCTGACGAGCCTATGCCTCCGGTCAGATACATCTTCTTGCCGACAATATTCTCCCAGATGCGGTCAATGGCATTCACATACGACTGATCGCCTGTGAGTGCCGCCACATCGGCCATGCCGGAATACATATAGCCTGCACGGACGGCGTGTCCTACCGCCTCATCCTGCTCTATGACAGGCAGATGCGATTGGTCGTACTTGTCTTTACGGGCTGTCTTGCCCTTGTTGTCAAGGAACAGCTTCGCCTCATCCAGATATTTCCTGTCGCCGGTAACAAGGTACAGTTTGGCAAGTGCCATCTCTGCTATCTGATGGCCTGGTACGCGGATAATCTGCCCTTCGCCATAACCTATCTCACGGCAGACACAGTCGGCGTAGCGTATGGCGATGTCCAGAAACTTGCGGCTGCCGGTAGCCTGATAATGTGCTATGGCTCCCTCTATCATATGACCGAGATTGTACAGCTCGTGGCTGCCGCTTTCCTCTCCGGCCCAGCGGGCAGGGCCCGACCAGTCGTGCGGATGAGCGGGATTCATTGTCCTGGCGGTGTAGAGGTAGCCGTCCGGCTCCTGTGCTGCAGCGACAATGTCAAGCACGCTGTCGATGTAAGCCTCCAGTTTGGCATCAGGATAGGTCTGCAGCAGGTAACTGGCACCCTCGATGGTCTTATACACATCGGTGTCATCGAACGGGAACTGCGTTGGGCGGTAATTGCTGGAATTGTCACCGCGGGCAGTCTCCGCCATCTTGGCCGCAGCATGTTCGAAGTTGGTATAGCGGTCGGTCTCCTCGCATTTGCTGAAAGCGAGCGGTATTGTCACATCGCGGCTTTGGCGTATGCGGTCGCCCCAGAAACTGTCGGTTGACACTTTGACCGCCGTGAAAGGAACTCCGTTGATAGGGTATCCCTGAGTGGCCTGTTTCGGTGCGGCTTCTGCCTGCAGTGCCGTCATTGCAAGTGCGGCACATGCCGCTGCCGCTGCAATAAAACTGGTTTTCATATTGTACATTAATTATTATTCAGTCTGCACGGCAAATGTATGGCATTATTCGTGCACGGGCAAATCAAATTGTGTATTTTTACAAAGCGATAGCAACTCCATTATTCGGATCCTAAATATGAAAAAACTTGTATCTGCTTTATTTATTCTGACAGTAATCGCAGCTGCGGTTTCAGCACAGATTCCGCATAGGCGATGACACCCCCGGAGCGCACCGCGAACTCTTCTTCCAGAGCATCTCGCATTTCCTGAATGAGATGCTGAAGACTATGAGAGACTGATTCTTCTGACACAGACTCAATAACTAACCGCTTACGAATGAATAGATATGAAAACTGAAAACTTGTCAGTCCTGCTATGTTTCCTGGCTACAGGCATTACGCTGGCCGTCGCACAACTCGTCTATCTTGGCGTATGGCCAGCCGTCCAAAGCATTGCCGTTATTGTTGTGGCACTTGTCGGCTACGGACGATGGAAGGGCTCTGGTTCTATTGATTGTAGTCTGCCACTGTCTCAGTTCCTGTTGTCAATCGTCTTCCTGCTTCTGCTCAACGCGGCCAGATATGCGGGTAACTTCATGCAGCTTTCGATGATGCTGTCCGGATATTCAACTAACGGCACCGCTATACCTGACCAATCGTTCTGGTTCGCGTGGCGCGTCTGTCTTCCAGTTTCAATTCTGCTTTTTGGCGGGTATCTGATTTGCCGATGTTATTCGGCCGGATGTTTAATGACCTGGTGTGGGTTCAGTTATTGCGTTACCGAAGCCATCATCCAATTTATTGTAGAGTTCTGCCGTTTTTCGGAATATGACCACAAATGCTTTATTGGAGTGATAGTAGCCACGGCGTTGTTTTGCGTCAGTGTTTCTGGCATCAGAAAACTTGTTCATCCCAAAAGGACCGAATGCGAGATTGTTATGCCGCTTCCGCCTACATTGCGGCAGAAGAACATCAGAACGGCCTTTATTTTGTTATTCATATTGGCATACGCATCTATTCTGTTCTTTCAAGCAGGGTTCCTTCCAGTGGGTGTGATAGTAGGTTCAATGATGATTGGAATGGTTGCATGGCGGAAGACTACGTGTAACGCTCCTGCCGATCCGAACAGGATTGTTCCGCTATATCTACTCATACAGATATTATTCTTTATCCATGTCGGTGAAGAGTCCCTCACTCATTTCAATAATTCAATCGTAAACCTGACAGACCATAGTTGGAGTGATGTAGACTTCTATTTCACAATTGCTTTACTGGGACCTGCCGTATGGGTATACGGAGCTTACAGCCTCTGGCATCGCAGAATTTTCGGAAACTATATCCTGTGGTTTATGATCATAGGAATGATTCTGGGTGAACCTACGCACATTTTGGTGTTTCCCATAGTCAAAATGGCTAGGTTTGGAGGCGAATATGCGTATTTTTCGGGTATGCACACGGCTCTATTTCCGATGATTCCAGCCATCGTTGCACTATCTGTTCTGAGATCGACCTACAAAGAAAGTTGTCATGTTTAGTCGATAATAGTAATACTAGTGCCACAGTAGCCAAAAAACAGCAGCCATCCGGAATGGGTGGCTGCTGCTTTTCTGTTCAAACGGGAACTGTCCCTTTTTGATTGGTTATCTGTCTCGGAAATTCCACTTGCAGTTTACGTCGTTGAAGTCGTACTTGCCGAGGGTGAGCGAGCAGTCACCGGTGCAGACGAGTGCGAACTGTTCGCCTACGTGGCCCGGAACCTTCTCGCTGATGATGCGGTATGTGCCGTCAATCAGCTGCTCGATGCGCCAGAGCTGCTCGGGAGCGCCGGTGTACTGCGGAACTGCGGTCAGTTCGCCATCGGCAGTCGCTGCCAGAGCGCGGTTGGTACCTTCGATGGTAATCTTGTAATAAGGTGCGCCCAGATAGCCGCCCTTGTCGCCGACTGCTGTCACAGTCCATCTCTGATGAGGACGGAACATATAGTCGTTCAGACGGATGTCAATGTTGCCCTTTGGCCAGTCACCGATAACATCGGCCAGTATCTGGTTCGGAACAGGAATGTTCGGGGTGGATGCATTGCCGAAGCCACGGCCTGCGCCCTGCATTCTGACGAAATCGACTGCAAGTTCCAGAGCATAGCCTCTGCGCTCTGACTCAATCTCGAATGTGCCCTCCTTGAACGGGTCGGCTGCTACCGGCCAGTCGTTCTTCCAGAGAAGCGAGCGGATACCGAGAACACTCTTGCCGCTGCGTTCCAGGTCAGCCTCGAAGTGACAGGACATCTTCTCGCAGCCTTCCTCCTCGATGTAATGGCCGAAGTGTCCCGGGCCGGTGACTCTGTTTCCTGCGGAGAGGACCATCTTGCCGCCGCCCTGCAGCATGTCGCGGCCTACATTGTCCAGATACGGACCTGTC
>JAZUJU010000064.1:0-12978 GCA_045642985.1 Bacteroidaceae bacterium
TGTCCCATCTATATGATTGATCCGGATCCGGCAGCAGCCGCCCACGTGAGCCGCGTCATTCACATTCAGGAGAAATCGACAGTCGGAATGGAGCGTTTCCGTGAAATGATATGGAATAACAACTAACAGTTCAATTATGGCATTCAGAAATAAAATTCGCTTTATTATTTGCGTAGCATTCATCGTTGCGAGCACTATATTCATTCTGTGCGGAATGAATGTTGTACGTGCCTTGTACCTGGCCCTCTCTGGAGTATTTCTTCTGCTAGCAGGTTTTTTTTACAACTACAGCAAAGAAACGCCTCGTGGAATATGTTTCTGGTTAAAGAAGAGTTTATATCACATCACTAACTTCACTTTTGGGATATATTTTGTGGAATTCATAGACTCAAGTGCCAACTATACGTATAAGAAATTCTTCATATGGTTAGGTCTGTGCATAGTCATTGGCATACTGACCGGTACCCTTGACTATTTCTACTATCGGACAGACTGCGATGAGGCGGAGTTCGTGGCAAGAAAGAAACGTCTGAAGGAAATAGGGGAGCAGTACGACGAGGTCGTCAGAGAAATGGACTCGGAAAAAGAGTAAGAATTTTCAGATTCGTGGAGTCTTTATTATATTGACGATTACGGAAATCAGATAGACTGACAACCCCAGAACTGCTACGCTCAAGCAGTTGTACCAGACTCGCATTCCGAATATGCAATCCCAATCATCCCCTGCAATCATACGTAGATCAATATAAGAAACTACTGTTGTAAACACTTTGAGTAATGTGAAAGACAGGGCAATGCGTCCCGCGGGTCTGATCCGTTTCGGGGCTTTCCAGGCTGAAAAGATTATTACAGCGAGTGTCAGAATCATTACTATTGTGTAGAATATTATCTCCTTTTCAAAAAAACAGCCCGGCACATTGATATTCATATGGCCGCTTTCCATATAGTACCCCATCAGCATAATAACATATCTTTAAAATGAACAATCTATTTATCTTTTTGAACTCTGCACAAGACCTATTATCTGTGACAGGATGAAGACAAGCAGCCCGCAAATTGGGGCAATTATATTATGCCTGAATCCGTCAATTATGGTAGATGGAGAAAGAAAATTATCGTGTCCCAGATTTATTGCAATGCCTTCAATATCGCGAATGCCATAATGAAATCTGACAGCGAATGCCAGCAGCCCTATGATAAAAGCCGCAAGGCCGAATTCTCTGACCCATCTCGGAGCCTTCCACGCAGCAATCAGTACAGCTACCAGACACAGGGCAATAGGTATCATACTCCAGGGATTGCCCATCGAAAACAGCCAGGATACAGTTTTAAAGATTCCTATACGTTCCATTTCCATAATTCTGAATTTTTATTGGGTTTGACATAAGGTTTTCTTACCATCTTATTTTTTTACGCTTACTGAATTCGACTGCAAGATTACAACGAAAAATGTCTGTATGCAAGGTTAAATCCCCTTCAAGCGGGATTCAACATATAGTGAGAAGGCAGGCAATACGGAAAATGCACTACTTTTGGCTCGAATTAATAAAGAACGTAAGATGAAACAGAGACTGATTGCAATCGCTTATTGGACAATTGCGGTGTTTATCACTGCTATTGTATTGTGCATTTTTGAAGAATTCAGTTTCATCAAAGCAGTTTTACTGGGTATTCTGCTGCTGCCTGCCGCACTCATCGTCAAATTCACGTTTCCTTCAATAATTGAAAAACCGACAATCAGGAGAATCCTTGATCTATGCCTTCTGGCTGCAACTGTATGTATAATTGGAGGTGTTCTGTTCCTTGTCGGCGGAGCCATAGTCTCAAACGAATTGTACGTGGAACAAGGTATATACCTTTATCATTATGTTCCAGTACCGGGTAGTCCGTTATTTCCCATAATCGTTATCCTGTTTGCTGTTTTATTCTGCATTGGAGACTGGTTTCTGACAAGGTATATGCGCAGGAATATGCCTCAGGAACCGGTCAGCCTGACTTTCATCAGTGACCGAAGGCCTGTTACCATACTCCAGTCTGATATCCTGTATGTGGAGAGCAATGACGATGAGACCTGGGTCCATTCCACTGATGGCCAGAGTTACCGAAATAAGACCCCGATATCGCAGTGGGAAAAACTGCTCGGTATGGATTTTCTTCGTATTCATCGCTCTTTTCTTGTGGCTCGCGCTCACATAGGTACTGTGAAAGCAGATACTCTGGTATTGGATAACGGTGACGAGCTGCCCGTTTCGCGCAAGTATCGTTCAGCGTGTCAGCGTTACAATCGGGATTAATTGGTACATTTGTCATAAACTAATCGAAGTTTATGAAAAAATTACTGCTTGCAGCTGCGGCGCTCTTCCTGATGGGGCACGGGATGGTGGCGCAGGACGAGGGGCACTTCCGGAAGATAGTCAGTGAGCTTTCGTCGTCTGAATTTCAGGGGCGCGGATATGCCCGTGACGGTGTGATTAAGGCCGGTGAATTTCTTGCCGATGAATACCGCAAGGCCGGTGCCGACCAGGTGACTATGCAGCCGTTCAGCATTGACATCAACACTTTCCCCGGCAAAATGAAGATGTCGGTTGACGGGCGTAGGCTGGAGCCCGGGACAGGATTCACCGTGCGTGAGTATTCGCCAGGATTCCACGGCAGAGCTGGGCTCTACTATATCGACACTTTGAGTTACGATTCCGTCCGTATCTTTACAGATTTGCAGAAACCGGAGAATGCAGGTTGTTTCGTGGTTTGCGATTTCTGGTTCACATACAGACATAAGACCGATTTCCGCAAGATGGAGTCAGACGGTGAACTGCTCAATGCGGGTATGATTTACGTGTGGGACACACCGCTGAAGTTCTACAAGGCGTATGGGGAGAAGGTCGTGGACAAGCCGATAATCTGGGCCTCGTCGGATTTCCCAAAAGATGCCGGGACTGTCAATATCAAGATAGACAATGAGTTCCGTCCGGGATATGAGTGCAATAATGTAATTGCCCGCGTTGACGGAGAATGTCACGACAGCTGTATTGTATTTATAGCGCATTATGACCATTTGGGCAATATGGGCCGCAAGCTCTTTTTCCCGGGGGCTAATGACAATGCCTCAGGAACTGCTGCACTTGTCACGTTGGCTGAATATTATGCAGAGCACCGTCCGCAGTATGACACCTATTTTGTTTCTCTGGCAGGCGAGGAGGCTAATCTGCGCGGTTCGAACTTTTTTGTGGAACATCCGGCTATGCCGCTTGGCAGTATCAGATACCTGTTCAATCTGGATATGATAGGCGATGACAATCCCGTCCAGTACTGCGAGGTAAGTGAATCGGGTATGAGGGGATTCGAAAAGATGAAGGAGCTGAACTCCAGGAACGGTTACTTTGAGGAACTGCATCTGGGTGAACTGGCTGCGAACAGCGATCACTGGCCATTTGCTGGCAAGGGGGTTCCGTGCATTATGTTCGAGAACGAGAGCGGCAGCGCGTTCCCGTTCTACCATACGGCTGATGACAATATGAAGACCGTCAGTATGGCCACATACCAGCCGCTGATGCAGCTGATAATCCAATATATCGCGACTCTGCGCTGAGGATTATCTGGCAGGCTTTTCGGTGCTGCGGTCATCGATGGCCGCCTGAAATGCTCTGCGGAAATCGTTGGGATTGCTGATGAGTTTCATCGAACCGACCGAACCGCCGGAACCTATGGCAGTGATGGTGCCGAAACCTAACAGACGTCCCATAAAGTTCTGCTCTACCTCGATGGCTTCGGCCTTCTGCAGCAGCAACTCGAATGTCTGGACTGATATGATGCCCCGTTTGATGACGAGACGGCGGTCAGTGATGGCCATATCCATACACTTGACCTTGAGCAGATGGTAGAGGAATGTGACAACGGCCAGAATAATCAGCGCGAGGGCTATCATATTGAAAAGGTGCTGGTGGCTGTCATCGTGAACAAAGAACAGCAGAGCTCCTGCTACTACCAGTTCGATGATGATTCTGAGGAACGGCTGAAACCAGTATGCCCAGTGAATCTGAGCATTAAGCAGTATCTGTTCGCCGTTCATAAGGTTTCTTTTGACGTAATTTCCCATATTGCTGCAGATTAATGATTACTTGTTTTGTCAGACTGCCGGCAGACTGTTTCCGTTGATTTTGCGGAAGACATCTAGCGCGTACACATCGGTCATTCCAGATATGTAGTCCAGTACCGCTAGAATCTTGGTGTACAGGTCCGGCCCGTTTATTTCGTATTGGCTTGATACACGGCTGATAAGCAGTTTGGAGTACTCCCTGTCTGGATGGAGTACGGCATCGGTCATAAGGTCAAGCAGCGTGCTGATGATCTGAAAACCAGCCAGTTCCACATCGAGGACATCCTTGGAACGGTAGATACGCTGTACCGAAATCTCGCTCAGATGCTGATAGGCGCGTCGTGGTGTGTCGCTGATGTGTCTGATGAGCGAACCAGAGAAAGTGCCCTCGAGAATTTCCTTTTCGTGGGCGATGAAAACCTCGGTGCATTCGTTGATGAGCAGTCCCACCAGTTTTGAGCGCAGGTACGATACCTGCTCGTTGGCATCAGTCACCATTGCGCAGATACTTTCTGCGTGGGCACGGTCCTTGTCCGACAGGAATGCCAACATCAGTTCTTTGGTCTCCTCGCCTGACAGCAGCCGCAGTTTGTGGGCATCTTCCAGATCCATCAGCAGATAGCAGATGTCATCTGCGGCTTCGACAAGCCAGACGAAAGGATAGCGTGCATAGCGCAGTGGTTCGCCGGGAGCGCTTAGACGCCTCATTCCGACCTCGTCGGCGATACGCTGGAATGCTTCGGCCTCGCTGTCAAAGAATCCGAACTTGTGTTTGCCCTCGGCATAGACCGATGAATAGGGGTATTTTGCAATCGATGCCAGTGTGGAGTAGGTCATTGCGAAACCGCCGTTGCGCCGCCCCAGGAACTTGTGGGCAAGCAGGCGGAAAGCGTTGGCATTGCCTTCGAAATTGATGATGTCAGTCCACCACGCCGGAACCTGTTCCAGCTGACTCTTGAGCGACAGGCCCTTTCCTTCGGTGAAATAGGCAGAAATGGCCTTTTCGCCAGAATGACCGAACGGAGGGTTGCCCATATCGTGTGCCAGGCAGGCGGTGCTGACGATATTGCCCGTCTCGCTGATGAGCGAATCCTTTAGATAGGGGTAGATGGCAGTCAGCCTGCGGGCGATGCCGTTTCCGAGCGAGCGGCCCACACAGGCTACTTCGAGACTGTGGGTCAGACGGTTGTGAACGAACACGCTGCCGGGGAGTGGAAACACCTGAGTCTTGTTCTGCAGCCGGCGGAACGGCGCTGAAAATATCAGTCGGTCGTAGTCGCGCTGAAATGTGGAACGGTCGTCATCGTTGGGCTGGTACAGCGTTTCCATCCCAAGTCTCTTTCCCGATATGATGTTTCCCCAATCCATAATCCCTTAATCTGGTTCCCAATCTGAATAAGGTCTCAAAATTAATTATTACTTTCGCAGAAAACAAGAGTATTGATGAAGCTTAATATCATAAACCGTTCCAAACATCAGCTGCCGTCCTATGCTACGGCACTGTCTGCAGGTATGGACCTGCGTGCGAACCTTGACGGACCGATAGTACTGAAGCCTATGGAACGTCGTCTTGTCCCGACTGGATTGTACATTGCGCTGCCCGAAGGTTACGAGGCACAGGTCAGGCCCCGTAGCGGTCTGGCGCTCAAGAAAGGTATCACGGTCTTGAACTCGCCCGGTACCATTGATGCCGATTATCGTGGTGAGATAGGAGTCATTCTGATTAATCTGTCGGCCGAAGATTTCATTGTCGAGGACGGCGAAAGGATAGCCCAGATGGTCATTTCGCGCTACGAACAGGTCACGCTGAATCCGGTTGATACACTCGATGAGACTGAACGTGGAGCCGGTGGATTCGGACATAGCGGACAGAACTGACACTAAACGATTGAAATGAAGCTGAAACAGACAATTCTATCCGTCGTACTGCTTTTTGCGGCAGCTGTCGCAAAGGGCGCACCGGAGGCTGATTCACGCTTTGACTACTATTTTATCGAGGCTGTTAATCAGGGGCAGCAGGGTCATTACGCCGAGGCGTTCGACCTGTTCTGCTATTGCCTTGAACTCGATTCCACATCGGCTGCCGTCAAGTACAATCTTGCACAGTATTACGCAATGTTGGGGGACAGGGTCAAGCCTGGAATCCTGATGCGCGAAGCGGTGGCGCAGGAGCCTGACAACTACTGGTACTGGCAGTTGCTGGGCAACTACTATGCCGGAACACACCAGTACCGCGATGCTGTCGAGGTCTATGAGAAAATGGTAAGCCAGTTTCCGACCAAGCCGTCCATTATGATGACGCTGATATCGCTTTACGAGGAGACAGGCGATTACCGCAAGGGACTTGGCGTGCTGGACCGTATCGAGGTCCTTGAGGGCGAATCGATGGAAACCCGAATCCAGCGCTTCCAGCTATATTTGGAGATGCAGGATCAGGATTCGGCATATCTGGTCATCAGGGACAATGTGCAGTGGGTGGTGGAGACATTCGGACCGCTGGTATCGAATATGTCCGAGCTGAACGCCATGCGCTCCATCTGCCGTCGTGCAGTAGTTGATTTCCCAAACAATCTGATCATTCATTACTGGAATGTCCTGTCTGAAATCCGCGCCTCAAACGGTCAGGGTGCGCTCAGGGCTCTTGATGCGGGTATCGCCAACATTACAGCCGAGTCAGATAGCATTGATGCCGCTTCGCTGTACGCCCTGAAAGGCGATGTTATGAATTCCGCCGGCGACAGGAAGCAGGCAATCGAAGCTTATTCGAAGGCTATGGAACTGAATCCGAAAGACAATATGATTGCCAATAACTACGCTTATTTCCTGTCGCTGGATCGCAGGGATTTGAAAAAGGCGGAGAAATTGAGCCTTCGCACCATAACCGAAGAACCTTTGAATGCCACATACCTTGATACCTACGCCTGGATTCTTTTCAACCAGAAACGTTACAAGGAGGCGCTGGTCTATATACTCAAGGCGGTGCAGTGCATCAGCGAGCCGAGTCCTGAGGTGATGGAGCACTGCGGCGACATACATTTCAAGAACGGTAATACTGACGAGGCGGTACGCTACTGGAACGAGGCCATCGACTTGGGCAGTGAATCCCGAACTATAGAACAGAAAGTAATACAGAAGAAATATATCGATGATGAGCAGGACAACAGGTAAACTCAGACTGTCTTTGTGGCTTGTGACGGCAGCGGTCTTCTGTCTGCTGGCGGAAGGATGCAAGACATCGTCGTCGGCTGCCAGAGGCGGGAGCGCAGGAAAAGAAGTGGCCATACAGATGCTTGCTGCACCTGCAGTCCGTGATGTTTCAGGCAAGATGTCTGTCACATACGGTAAAACTGGTCCTGTAAACGTAAAGGCCAGAATGCGTTGGAATCAGAGTATTCAGCTGTCGCTCAATGCGCTAGGTCTACTCGAAGTGGCCAGCGCCAACATTATGCCCGACCGTATCCTTTTGATAAACAGGGTCAGCGGGGTTTACTGTGAGCTTGCATATTCCGATATTCCTCACTCTGATCTACTGAAATTTGACTTTCAGACTGTTCAGGGACTGTTCTGGGGGCGGGTCTTCGTGTATGGTCAGCAGGAAACCTCAAGGGCGGCATCATCACTCAAAATAGGCAAAAGGTCCGACAGTGGCGCATTGTCAGTCACTGACACCAAGGGAGGATTCCAGTTCGATACCGATGGAACCGCAAGGGTACTGAGGGCCTCCAAATCGTCGGTGGCATACAAGATGTCGGTCAGCTACAGAGATTTCATTGCTGTCGATGCCGGTTGCACTCTGCCTGCCGTGATGGAGGCAAACCTGTCGGTGGGCAAGAAGTCACACTCTGCCAGAATACGTTACAGCGGTTTCGAATCGTCTGGAACTAAGGCGACTTCGGATGTCACTACCGGTCTGAAGAAGGTTAGTTTTGACGAGTTTTTCGGATTTCTCAAGAAACTGTTATGAGACGCGGATTCCTGATTATTGTACTTCTGGTCTGCTGTTCCGCATATGTATCCGGTCAGAACAGTGTGGAGAAGATGAAGCAGCAGAAGGCGGAAATCGAGCGTCAGGTTGCGGCATCGGAAAAGCTGTTGAACTCCACTGACAAGGACATCAAGAGTCAGGTCGCTACATTGAATACACTGTCCGGCAGACTCAAGCAGCGTCGCAAACTGCTTGATGAGGTGCGCAGTGAGATAAAACTGCTTGACCGCCAGTCCGATTCGCTGACTGTGGAACTCAAGGAACTGCAGAAGAACTACGATGAGTGCAAGGAGCGTTATGCTGCCGCCTGCAGGTTTTATCAGCAGCAGCACAGTTCGTTCAATCCGCTGCTATTCCTCTTCTCGGCAAAGGATTACAGGCAGCTGTCACGCCGTTTCAGGTATGTCAAGGAATATTCGACTTCGGTCAATGATCTGGCAGACGAGATTGCAGAGCACAAGGCAAAGGTCGAGGAGAAGAAACTTCAGATTGACGCTCTGAAAAAGGAGAAGACGGAGTTGCAGAATGAACTGGCTGAGCAGGAGGGCATTGCCCGCAGCGAGGAGCAGAAGCAGCGTACTCTGGTATCGAAGCTTAAGTCGAAGCGTTCGACGCTGAAAAAGGAGATAGACAAGCAGCAGAAGCAGATTACCGCATTAGGCAAGGAGATTGACAAGCAGATTGCAGCCGCGCTGAAGGCCAGCAAGAAGGGCAAGCAGACGGCTCAGGAGTCGGAAAAGGATATAAAACTGACCGGTAGTTTCGAGAGCAACAAGGGCAAACTGCCGGTGCCGATTACTGGAACCTATCTGGTGGCAGGTGACTATGGCATACAGAATGTGGCTGGTCTGAAGGATGTCAAACTGAATAACCTTGGCATTGACCTGCAGGGCGAGAAGGGCGCGCAGGCACGTGCAGTGTACGATGGTACTGTCACCACTGTATTCCAGCAGGGCAAGGGCCAGATTGGAGTGCTGGTGCGTCACGGTTCTTACATATCGGTCTACTGTAACCTGAGTGATACGAGAGTTGCCAAGGGTGACAACGTCAAGACGGGCGACATAATAGGTAACATCGGACTGGATGCGGACGGCAGGACCGTGCTGCATTTCCAGCTGCACAAGGAGACAGCCAAACTGAATCCGTCAGATTGGCTGCGCAAATAAGCTATTGATTCTGAAGCAGGGACAGGTAAAGCGGAATGGCGGCATCCAGTTCGCTCAGGCAGATGTACTCGTCGGCCGAATGTGAGCGCGAAGACATTCCGGGACCTATCTTGAATGACGGGCAGTCAAGCAGTGACTGGTCCGACAGAGTGGGCGAGCCGAAAGGCGTGAGCCCCATTCCGACAGCGCGTTGGATGATGGGGTGGGTTATGTCGATTGATGACGAATTGAGATCAAACGAGCGGGCCTGGACATCGCACCATTCCGGCAGCATAGACTTCAGCTTGTCGAAAATCTGTCTGTTGGTGTAGAATTCGTTGCTGCGGATATCGACTGTCAGTCTGCAAAGGTCAGGAACGACATTGTGCTGTGTGCCGCCGTTGGCTACGGTTACAGTCATTCTGACCGGACCGAGCAGCTTCGATTCTTTGGGGAAGCGGCATTCTCTGATCATACTGATGACCTCTGTTGCACGGTAGATGGCGTTGATACCCTCGTCGCGGGCGGCGTGCCCCGACTTGCCGTGTACGTCGATGTCAATCACCATAAGCCCCTTTTCGGCAATGGCTGGCTGCATGCCGGTGGGTTCTCCGATGATGGCCAGTCCCAGTCGCGGCAGTTCGGATGCCATCATTCTCATTCCCTCCTTACCGCTGACTTCCTCCTGACAGCTTGCCAGGAAAATCATATTCAGCTTGTTGCGGGTCTCGTCGAGCATCAGGAAGACCTGTATGAGCGATACGAGGCTGGCTCCGGCATCATTCGAGCCGAGACCGTACAGTCTGCCGTCTTCGACAGTCGGTGTGAAGGGGTCGCGCGTCCAGCTGGAAACCGGCCTGACGGTGTCAATGTGCGAGTTCAGCAGCAGGGCGGGACGCGATTCATCGAACCAGCGGCTACGGCACAGTACATTGTTCCCGTGACGTTCCGGACGGTATCCGTGGGCTGTTAGAGTGCGTAGAACGATGTCGGCAGCGGCGGTTTCGTCGCGGCTGATGCTTGGCGTGGAAATCAGTGCCTTGAGCATACCCAAAGCTTCCTGCCTGGCTGTATCGAGACTTATCATCTGACTGTTTGCTTTAAAGGACCGGACAAAATAAGCACTTTATGGACGAATTCGCAAATTTGGACGCGAATTTGGTTACATTTGCGTATTCATTAGAAAATATACACTTTATGAAGAAAGTTTTGATTTCCGCAGGTATCGTTGCTGTAGCTGCGCTGCTGATATCAGCAGTTCCGCAGGAGCAGAATTACGAGTACCCGTTCCAGAACCCCGCCCTTTCGTTTGATGACAGGGTAGAGAATCTTATTTCACTGTTGACTCCCGAAGAGAAAGTCGGTCTGATGATGAACGGTTCCGTTTCGGTTGACCGTCTTGACATCCCGGCATACAACTGGTGGAACGAGGCATGTCACGGCATCTGCTATGACGATGTCACCGTATTTCCGCAGGTAATCGCTCTGGGCGCTACCTTCGACGCTCCGCAGCAGCTGGCAATATACACGGCTGTTTCGGACGAGGCCCGTGCTGTGTGGAACACCACCGACCATCATCAGCTCGGCGTGAAGCAGCCGAACGGCAGCATCTGGCATCAGGGACTGTCATTCTGGTGTCCCAATGTGAACATTTTCCGTGACCCGCGCTGGGGCCGCGGTCAGGAGACTCCCGGCGAGGACCCGTATCTGAATTCCGTTATGGGCGTTCAGACCGTCAAGGGTATGCAGGGCGATGATGACAAATACTACAAGTTGCACTCATGCGCAAAGCACTATGCAGTTCACAGCGGCCCTGAGGCACAGCGTCACTCGATTAATGTGACAGCATCCGGCAGGGACCTGTGGGAGACCTATCTGCCTGCCTTCAAGGCTCTGGTTCAGGATGCCAATGTGCAGGAGGTAATGTGTGCATATCACCGTTATGACGATGAGCCATGCTGCGCCAGCAATTTCCTGCTGCAGGATGTACTGCGCGAAAAGTGGGGATACAAGGGCCTGGTCGTGACTGACTGCGGTGCCATTTCCGACTTCTTCAACAAGAACCAGCACGGAACTCACAGCGATGCTGCCAGTGCATCGGTCGATGCAGTCCTTTCCGGTACTGACATTGAGTGCGGCACCAACTTCCGTTCGCTTACAAGTGCCATCGAAAAGGGTCTCATCTCCGAGGCTGACATCGATGTCAATCTGCGTCGTGTACTCCGTTCGCGTTTCGAACTCGGAATGTTCGATCCTGCCGAGAAACTGCCTTGGGCAAACCTCGGACTCGAAGACCTCAGCAGCCCTGCGCACACAGCTCTTGCCGACAAGGCCGCTCACGAGGCTATCGTACTCCTCAAGAATAAGGAGAACATTCTGCCGCTTGCAAAGTCTGGCATCACTATCGCAGTTGTCGGTCCGAACGCTGATGACGCCCGTGTCATTCTGGGCAACTACAACGGCTATCCGACCAAGGCGAACAGCCATACCATTCTCAACGCCATCCGCCAGACTGCTCCGGATGCCAACATCATCTATGAGAAGGGTTGTGACCTGAACGAGCCATACATTACCAAACACTATGTTCCTGAAATCAACGGAGGCAAGGGTCTGCATGCCGAGTACTACAACACTACCGACTTTTCCGGCAGTGTCGTAGTCAGGACCGACTATAACGATAAGGTCGACCTGAACACCACATCACCTGCTCTCGCACACGAGGACTGCGCTTGGGAGTACGGTCTGAACCTGACCGGTTTCAGTGCCCGTTATTCCGGCAGTTTCACAGCAGACTACACCGGAGATATGATTTATTCCGTTCGCGGCAGTGGCAAGTACGCTTTCCTTGTAAACGGTGACACCATTTCACAGCAGGCTGGCGGTCGCGGAGGCTTTGGCGGTTTCGGCGGCGGTTTCGGTGGCTTCGGCGGTCGCGGTGCTTCGACCAAGTTTGCGGTCGAGAAGGGCAAGACCTACAATATCTCTATCGAACTTTCACAGCCCGAGGCAAGGTCGGCATCGTTCTCGTTTGATATCTACAGCCGCGGACCGGTTGACTTCAAACCTGTCATTGAGAAGATTTCGAAGGCAGATGTCATCGTAATGGTAAGCGGTATCTCATCGGACATCGAGGGTGAGGGCCACGACCGTACTACAATCGAACTTCCGGAAATCCAGCAGCAGTTGCTCGAAGCTGTTGATGGAACAGGCAAGCCCGTTGTTCTGGTGAACGTTTCGGGCAGCGCCATCGGTCTGGGTAATGTCGAGAACAAATATGACGCGCTGGTACAGGCATGGTACGGCGGTCAGGGCTGCGGCCAGGCTGTCGCTGATGTACTGTTCGGCAACTACAATCCTGCAGGCCGTCTCCCGGTCACATTCTACGCTTCGACCGACCAGTTGCCTGACTACAAGGACTACAGTATGAACAACAGGACATACCGTTACTTCCAGGGCAAGCCTCTGTATGAGTTCGGCTATGGCTTGAGCTACACCACATTCAACTACGGCAAGGCAAAGATTTCATCAGGAAGGCCGGAGTCGATGTCTCTGACTGTCAAGGTCAAGAACACCGGCAAAATGGACGGCGACGAGGTCGTTCAGGTATATGTCAAGTCGCTTGACAATCCTGACGCTCCAATCAAGTCTCTCTGCGGATTCGCCCGCGTGCATATCCCAGCCGGCAAGACAGCCAAGGTCAGCATCGATCTGAACAAGGATACATTCTATTTCTACGATGCTGCGACTGACGG